>JBGSLX010000178.1:0-5287 GCA_041740475.1 Akkermansiaceae bacterium
GTCGATGTCTGCGTTTACGTGGCAGGGTGGTGAAGGATCGGAGCTGTTAGGAGCGATTTCCTATCTCGCTGACGAGGGGCTGAACGCCTTTTCCTTCCTCACCTTCAGTCTCGATGGAGATGACGACAATGTGTTTCCTCACCGATTGGTTAGCACTACCGCCGCTTACCAGTCGCTCGGCAATGACACTCGCTGGAATGGCGGCGTGGTTTACAAAGACCGCTTCGATGTTTCGAAACTCGAACAATGGGACCGCATCATGAGCTACGCGGGCACTCGCGGCATGTATCTGCATTTCAAAACTCAGGAAACGGAGAATGACCAACGCATGGACGGCGGAGGACTCGGACGTGAGCGCATTCTTTACTACCGCGAGCTGGTCGCCCGCTTCGGTAGCCATCTCGCACTCAACTGGAACATCGGCGAGGAAAACGTCAATACCGACGCCCAACGCAAGTCGTTCGCCCAGTGGTTTTACGACAACGATCCCTACCGCCACCACGTCGTCCTACACACCTATCCGGGTTCCAAAAACGCAGTATATACGCCGCTTCTCGGAGTGAATTCGAAGTATTCGGGAGTATCGCTCCAGAGCAACAAGCCGAATGTTTTTGCGGATACTCTGACTTGGCGAAATTTGTCCGCTGCCACGCCCCGTCCATGGGTGGTGGCCAACGACGAGCAAGGTTCTGCCGACGAAGGCATCAAAGCCGATGTCAACGACCCAGCACACGATGCCGAGCGCGGCGATGTGCTCTGGGGCAACCTCATGGCGGGAGGTGCCGGCGTGGAAGCCTACTTCGGCTATCAGCAGCCCGAGAGCGACCTGACTTGCCAAAATTTCCGCTCTCGCGATCTATGGTGGGACCAATGCCGCCATGCGTTGTCATTCTTCAACCATCACAACGTGCCGTTTCAAGATATGGCGAACGCTGACAATCTGGTGAGTGGCTCGGGCAACAATGCAAATCATTGCCTCGCGCTGGCTGGTTCGCACTACGTCGTCTATCTGCGCAGTGGCGGCTCGCACACGCTCAACCTAACAGGATCAAGCGGCCCGTTTCAGGTCCGTTGGTTCGACCCACGCAACGGCGGCAGCATGCAAAATGGCTCGCTGCGCACCGTGCTCGGCGGTGGAACGGTTTCTCTTGGAACGCCACCTTCACTCACCACTCAAGACTGGGTCGTCGCCGTTTCTCCCATCCCGACCGACGTGCGGCGTGTGCTTTTCATTCGCGGCGCGGATCGCTCCGGCGGCTTCCTTGAGGCCTCCAATGACACCCAGCGCACGGAGCAGCTTGCCGACATTTTCAATGCCTCGACCACGGCTGGAAATCACGGCTGGGGAACATTGCGCACGACTTTGGAAAACGCCGGTTACGCGGTCAGTCAGGTCACCGAGACTGCCGAAAATGCGAGCGGCCCGTCGCAAGGCATCGCCATCGACTTTTCCACTTTCGATCTGGATGCATGGGATATCATCGTTTTTGGCTCGAACAATGCGAGCTACTCCACCGCCTCAGTGGACGCCGTTGAAACGTGGATTCGCCAGCGCGGCGGGGCTGCCTTGTTCATCAGCGATGCCAACTTCGGCGGTTCCTGGAAAGACGCGCCGGATTCGGATCAGCCGTTTCTCAACCGCTTCGGACTATTGGTGAACCAAGATGAAGGCACCTACTCGCTGATCCGTTCCAATGGCGATTTTTCAAATCCTACTCACCCGATTTTCACCGGCGTGAACGAGTTCGATGGCGAGGGAGTTTCGCCTTTTGTGCTCAATCAACTGCCGATCCCGCCGGGCACCACCTTGACGAAGCTCGCAGTCGCGAAAAACAACACCCGCAACAACGATGGAACAAATTCAGGCAACAACTTTCAAGGCAGCTCTCGCGTAGTCACGGCCAATGATGCCGCGCTCGTCGCGATTGATGCGGGGTACGGGCGTGTCATCGGCCATTTCGACCGCAATACGTTTTTCAATCTCAACGGCGCAGGAACCAACATCACCCGCTTCGACAACACCGCGTTTGCCCTGAACCTATTCGGCTGGCTCAGCGGAGAAATCGATCCGCTCGCACCGTGGGAGGGATTTGCCCAAACTCACTTCGCTTTATTCCCCGGCGGGCTCGATGACCCAGCAGCAGCTTTCATTGCGGACGCCGATTTAGATGGCTTCGCAAATGGCATTGAATACCTCGTCAACAGCGACCCGAATGTCCCTAACGATAGCCCAGCTCCCGAGATGGCGTCGGACGGTCCGAGCTTTTCGTTTCTCACTTCAAATCCAGTCCCCGCGGATCTGAAAGTCGTCATCCAAGCGTCTGAATCACTGCAAACGTGGGACGATTTCGCCACGCAAGCACCCGGCGGTCAGTGGAGTGGCCCGGTAAACGTCACGCCAGAAGGGCCATACCTGCGTGTTCGCATCGATGCCGTGCCTCCCTATCAGTTCTTCCGCGTCTCGGCGAAACTCGGCCAATAAGTAAATTGAGTCTTCGCGTGTGGGCGACAAGAACAGCGGTGAAAGCATGCTGAACTTTCAAACCGCCGTTGATTAGATTTCGCTCAATACTCAGATTTATGAAAGTGGTTCTCCAGCTTCAAATAACCTAAAACAGTTAGGTGACGAAATCGTTGCTTTCCTTTCCTTCTGTCGAAGTGGTTTCACGCACACTTATCTTCCCGGAAGGAATACGGGGATGAATATCAAAATGGATAACGACAAAGACAAATTGATGGACCGTTACCTTGTCAGCCGTCGGCTGGGGAGCGGAGGAAACGGGGACGCCTATTTGGCATTGGACACGGCGTTGCGCCGGGAGGTGGTTATCAAGAGAGTGAGAACGGATGGCGAGAACGCGGAAGCGGTCCGAGAGATTCTGGAGGAAGCCGGCAAAATGGCCGCCATGAGGCACCCGAATGTGGTCGCCGTTCACGATATTTTTCTCAGCGAAGACTCGCCGTGCATCATCATGGAGTATGTCGCCGGAGATAATCTCCAAGAGCGAGTGGATCGCACCGGCCCTCTCTCAATTTACGATACGGCCGAGCTAGCGCGACAAACTCTGGAAGCCTTGGTTGCCGCGCACGCTGCCGGACTGGTCCACCGAGATCTGAAGCCACCGAACATCATGCTTTCAGGGCTGCCAAGCGGCTCGTTCCAAGCCAAGCTGCTGGATTTCGGTATGGCAAAATTTGTCAAAACAGATTCCCCCTCGCCACAAACGGTTTCGATCGATGGCTCGATTCGTGGTTCGATTCAGTTCATTTCCCCTGAGCAGCTAAGCCGCGAGCCGGTGGATCAAAGAAGCGATCTGTACAGTCTCGGGTGCAGTTTGTATTTTGCGGTCACCGGACAAAATCCTTTCGGTGGCGAAACGGTCACCGAAGTGATCGCATCTCACCTCAACAACAAAGTCGTTCCGGCTAAAATTTACCGACGCGAACTGGGTGCGGCGCTCGAAACCTGGTTGATGCGTCTTATGAAGCGCCACCCTGAAGAGCGTTTCCCCACAGCTCTCGCCGCCTTGCACGCACTCCATGACGCCGCAGTGGCCGATGGAGTGTTGCAAGCCACCACGACATCCATTCCGGTCACTCCGCCCGTTGCGAAAAAGTCCCCTCCGTGGGTTGCCATTGCGAGTGCCGCCATGATCGCGCTGGCCGGAGCAGTAGGCTGGTACGTATGGAAGACGCAGGCAGAAACGTCTCCTAAACCACAGATCGCCAGCGAAGGGGTGACGGCGCCAGTGCCATCGACACCAGAGACACCCGCGCCAGCGGTGCCTGCTGCTGTATCAGAACCCGTCAAACCGGAGTCCACTCTGATCGTCCCTACAGCTCCACAAGTCGCGGAAATCAAAGCTCCCGAGCCAGCGCCTGTCCCGAAGCCGATTCCGAAGCCGATTCCGAAGCCTGAACCTGTGATTCCTGCCGTCGCAGCTCCAAAAATCACTTACGAGGTGGTCGGCTCGAACACCATCGGAGCCAAGTTGATGCCAGCACTCATTAAGGCATATCTGCAACGCCTCGGTGCTACCGACCTCAAGGAGGAGCATCCTGAACACGAGGAATCCATCATATCGTATCTATTGCCCGGTAACGCAGCTCGCGAAGCCGTCGCAATCCGCGCGCATGGTTCATCCACTTCTTTCAAAGCTCTCGGCAATGAATCGGCCCAGCTCGGAATGTCTTCTCGGCCAGTGAAAGCGGATGAAATTGAGAAACTAGCGGGTCTGGGAGACATGCTTTCCCGCGCTTGCGAGCACGTCGTCGGCTTGGATGGCCTCGCAGTGATCGTCAACCAATCGAACCCAATCACGGCGCTGACCGTGCAGCAGGTCGCTAGCATTTTCTCCGGAGAAATCACCGATTGGTCGCAGCTCGGCGGGCCTCAAGGAACCATTTCGCTCTACGCACGGGACGACAAATCAGGAACCTACGACAGCTTCAGCTCGATGGTGCTCGTCGATAAGAAACTCCGGGGCGATGCCAAGCGTTTTGAAGATTCCAACGCCCTCTCGGACGATGTCGCGGCGGACCCGCACGGCATCGGATTCATCGGGCTGCCGTATGTGCGCAATTCGAAGGCGCTTGCGCTCTCGGATGCTGGAACGCTGCCGATGTTGCCCTCCCCATTCACCGTGGCAACAGAGGACTACGTGCTTTCACGGCGTCTGTTTCTCTACAGCCCAGCAGTCCCGAGCCATGCATGGACGCTGAGCTTGATCGAATTCGCGCTATCGGACGAAGGACAGGAAGTCGTCGAAAATGTCGGCTTTGTGCCACAGACGATCGAAATCGAACAAATCTCCGCCCGTGACAATATGCCGCAGAAGTTTCGCGAGTTTCTGTCTTCGTCATCGTCGCAGCGGCTGAGTATGACATTCCGTTTCCGCAGCAGCCAAGCTGAGTTGGATGCCAAAGCGGTGCGAGATCTTGATCGTGTGGTGCGTTTCTTGGCGCGCCCGGAAAATCGCCGCAAACAGATTTACCTGCTCGGCTTCTCGGATGCTGTCGGAAGCCGTGCGGCGAACCTCCAGCTTTCAGAAGATCGTGCGCAGTCAGTGGCGAGGGAATTTGCCGTCCGAGGAATCATCCCCGCCGACGTGATTGGAATGGGCCCAGTCATGCCGGTCGCAAGCAATGACTCAGTCGATGGTCAGCAAAAGAACCGTCGCGTCGAAGTTTGGGTGCGCTGAATAGCGAACCACAAAATGTGATGAAGGGGTGCATGTTTGTATGCTCACTTGATGGATGAGTGGAGGAGTCATCAGAACTCTTTAAT
>JBGSLX010000179.1:0-7482 GCA_041740475.1 Akkermansiaceae bacterium
TGGCGCAGGCGATGCCACCAGCCCACTCGCCGGAATCGTCCAAGCCATCGATGCCGCCATCGGTGCCACCGTGAAAGAGGGCGAACTCGTCATCACGCTCGAAGCGATGAAAATGTACACGCCGATCAATGCGGTCGCCGCTGGAACCATCACCGCCATCCACGTCAAAGTCGGCGACGCCGTCGAAGAAGGACAAGTGCTCTACACCATCGGCTGAACCAATTTTTTACCCAGCGAAACGATGGAAAAGATCTACGAACTCTGGATGACCACCGGCTTCCCTCATCTGCAATGGCAGATGGTGGTGATGTGGGCGGTCGTCGCTCTCCTGCTCTACCTCGCCATCGTCAAAGGCTTCGAGCCACTGCTGCTGGTTCCGATCTCGTTAGGAGCTCTTA
This sequence comes from Akkermansiaceae bacterium, assembly GCA_041740475.1. Lineage (GTDB taxonomy): Bacteria > Verrucomicrobiota > Verrucomicrobiia > Verrucomicrobiales > Akkermansiaceae > Luteolibacter. Next base: position 399 of record JBGSLX010000179.1, read on the forward strand.
TCGCCAATCTGCCGATCCACGATTTCATCCTGCAACATCCCGTGGGTGAGGAACCCGGCGGCCTGTTTTACTACCTCGATCAGGGGATCAAGCTGCAAATTTTTCCACCGCTGATCTTCCTCGGCGTGGGCGCACTGGTGGACTTCGGCCCACTCATCGCCAATCCCCGAACGCTGCTGCTCGGTGCGGCCGCGCAGTTCGGCATCTTCGGCACCTTCCTCGTCGCCCCGCTTCTCGGGTTCGATCTCAGTGAGGCGGCGGCCATCGGCGTGATCGGCGGTGCCGACGGCCCGACTTCGATTTTTACCGCCTCTAAGCTAGCGCCGCATCTTCTCGGCCCTATCGCGGTGGCCGCTTACAGCTACATGGCGCTCGTCCCGCTGATTCAGCCGCCGATCATGAAACTGCTCACCACCGATGCCGAGCGGCGCATCAAAATGAAAACGCTGCGCAAAGTGAGCCAGCTCGAAAAACTCATCTTCGCTGCCGTGGTGATGTCCATTTGCTGCATCATCGTGCGCGATGCCGCACCGCTCATTTCGATGCTTTTTGTCGGTAATCTGCTGCGTGAAAGCAAAGTCACCGACCGTCTGGTCAAAGCGGCGCAAAACGAAATCATCAACATCGTCACCATTTTCCTCGGCCTCTGCGTCGGTCTGAAAATGGGCATGGGCGAAGGAACCCAGCACCTCTTTCTCAACCCGCAGACGCTCGGCATTCTGGTTCTCGGCGTGGTCGCATTTTCAGTCGCCACCGCCAGCGGCGTGCTGATGGCGAAGTTCATGAACCTTTTCTCGAAAAACAAAATCAACCCACTGATCGGCTCCGCCGGGGTTTCCGCCGTGCCAATGGCCGCCCGCGTTTCGCAAGACGTCGGCCAGAAATACGATCCCACGAACTATCTGCTGATGCACGCCATGGGTCCGAACGTCGCCGGAGTGATCGGCAGCGCGCTTGCCGCAGGATACTTCATTGCCATGTTGAAGTAACATCTTTCCAACCAAACCATGAACAGCCCTTACCCCATCCTCACCGCCGAAGAAGCCGCCGCCTTTGTAAATCACAACGAACACATCGGCTTCAGCGGCTTCACCCCTGCCGGCTCGCCGAAAGTCATCCCCACTGCCATCGCCGCAAAAGCGGAGGCCGAACACGCCGCCAACCGCGAGTTCAAAGTCGGCGTCATCACCGGCGCTTCCACCGGCCCGTCGCTCGATGGCGCGCTCGCCAGAGCGGACGCAATCAAGTTCCGCACGCCTTACCAATCGGACAAAGACCTGCGCGATAGCATCAATGCCGGGAAAACCCACTTCTTCGACATGCATCTTTCGCTGCTCCCGCAGTATGTGCGCTACGGTTTCCTCGGCGACGTGGACTGGGCGATCGTCGAGGCGGCAGATGTCTCCGCCGATGGAAAAATCCTGCTCACCACCAGCGTCGGCGCGGCTCCCACATTCCTCTCCAAAGCGAAAAAAATCCTCGTCGAGATCAACGAGCGCCATCCCAAGCAGTTGCTGGGTTTTCACGACATCTACGAGCCGGAATCACCACCGCACCGCCGCCCGATCCCCATTTGCAACGCGGACGACCGTATCGGCACGCAGCGCGTCTGGGTGGACCCGAAAAAAATCGTCGGCATCGTCCACTCGAATCGCGCGGACGAAGTGAAGGACTTCAGCCCCGTCACCCCGGTCACGGACAAAATCGGCCAAAACGTCGCCGAGTTCCTCGCCGCAGAGCTCCGCAACGGCCACATCCCGAAAAGTTTCCTGCCAATCCAGTCCGGCGTCGGCAACGTCGCCAATGCAGTGCTCGGCGCAATGGGCGACCACCCGGAAATCCCGCGCTTCCAGATGTATTCGGAAGTCATCCAAGACTCCGTGATCGAGCTGGTGAAACACGACCGCTGCGGCTTCGTTTCCGGCGTTTCCCTCACCGTCACCGATCCCGTGCTGCAAAGCATGTATGACAATCTCGACTTCTTCCGCGGCCGTCTCCTGCTCCGCCCACAGGAAATCGCCAACAATCCGGAAATCGTCCGCCGCATCGGCATCATCTCGATCAACACCGCGCTCGAAGCCGACATTTTCGGCAATATCAACTCCACCCACGTGCTCGGTCAGAAAATGATGAACGGCATCGGCGGCTCTGGCGACTTCACGCGCAACGCCTACATTTCCATCTTCACCTGCCCATCCACCGCCAAGGATGGCAAAATCTCGACCATTGTCCCGATGTGCTCGCACATGGACCACAGCGAGCACTCGGTGCAAGTCCTGGTCACCGAGCACGGCGTCGCCGATTTCCGGGGCAAAGACCCACGCGAGCGCGCCGAACTCGTCATCACCCATTGCGTCGATCCCTCATACCGCGATCTGCTCTGGAAATACTTCAAACTCACCGAAAACGGCCACACCCCGCAGTCCTTCCGCTCCGCCTTCGCCTTCCACGAGACCTTCCTCGAATCCGGCGACATGCGGAACACGAAGTTTTAAAAAGACACAAGACCCAAGACTACAAGACACAAGATGAAGAACTCTGATATCCGCCGCACCAAGCAGTCCTCTTCCTCTTCTCTTGTGTCTTGCGTCTTCAAGTCTTGAGTCTCGTTTCTTTAAAATTCACCACCATGTCCCAGCTCCTCTCCGACTTCCCCGAGCACACCTACGAACAATGGCACGCCGCTGCCGAAGCCTTGCTCAAAGGTGCATCGTTCGAACAAAAACTCGTCAGTAAAACCTACGAGGGCATCACCATCCAACCGATCTACCGCCGGGAGGACATCGCGGGCTTGGAGCATCGCAAGCATTTCCCCGGCTCCGCATCGCTCGTCCGTGGCAGCCAGCCCGATGGTTTTCTCAAAGCGGGCTGGGAAGTTTCTCAGGAACTCAACGCCGCCAGGCCCACCGAACTCAACGCGCTGATCCACGAAGGCCTCAACGGCGGCCAAAGCGAACTCAACATCCTCTTCACCCGCGGCCTGAAACTCGACACCGCTGCCGACGTGAAAATCGCGCTCGATGGCGTGGCGCTCGACGCCATTTCCATCTGGTGGCAATCCGGTCCAGCCAGCTCCACCATCGCGCCGCTCGTCATCGCTGCTGCTGATGAAATGGGCATTTCGCCCGAGAAACTTCGCGGTGGATTTGAAAACGACCCGTTCGCGGAATTCATCAACAAAAGCACGTCTGAATCACTCGCCAGCCGCTTCGACCAAATCGCCGCGCTCACTAAAATCGCCCCCAATTTGCGCGTTCTCAGCGTGAGCGGCGACGTCTATCACAACGCCGGAGCCACCGCCACGCAGGAGCTCGGCTACGTCATCGCCAGCCTCGTCGCGACCATCGAGGAAATGAAAGCCCGCGGCATTTCTCCGGAAACCACACTTGCCAAAACGCGCGTCCGCCTCGCTGTCGGCTCGGACTATTTCATGGAAATCGCCAAAATCCGCGCCGCCCGCTGGCTTTGGAGCAAGGTCGCCACCGCTTATGGCGTGGAAAATGCACCCGTCCACATCCACGCCGCCACCTCGCAGTGGAACAAAACCACCTACGACGCCCACACGAATATGCTGCGCGTCACCGCCGAGGCTTTTGCCGCCGTCGTCGCCGGCGTCGATAGCCTGCACATCGGTCCTTACGACGAGATTTCTGGAAAAACCGACGAGTTTTCGCGCCGCATCGCCCGCAATCTCCACACCATCCTGCGCGAGGAATGCGGACTCGACCGCGTGATCGATCCCTCCGGTGGCTCGACTTACATCGAGTGGCTCACCGATCAGATCGCCGCAAAAAGTTGGGCGGTCTTCCAAGACATCGAAGCGCAAGGCGGCATGCTCGCCGCGCTCGAAGCCGGCACCGTGCAACTCGCCGTGCAAGCCATCGCCAAGTCCAAGTTCCAAAACATCCGCCGCCGCAAGGACAAGATCGTCGGCTGCAACATGTATCCCGATCTCAAAGGCAAAAAACTCGCCGTGGATCACACGCCTACTGCGGAGTGCGCTTCCTCTCTTCCACCCCGTCGCGCCGCCGAGGAATTCGAAGCCTTGCGCGATGCCTCTGCCGCCTTCGCCGCAAAAACCGGAGCCGCGCCCGCCATCCTCCAGCTCAACATCGGCCCCTCGCGCAAATACCGCCTCCGTGCCGATTGGACCGCCGCCTTTTTCGAAGCCGCAGGTTTCGCCATCGATGGCAAACGCGACTTCAAGACCATCGATGACGCCGTTTCCGCGCTCGCCGAAAGCTCGGCCACTATCGCCATCATCACCTCAGACGATGCCACTTACCTCGAATCCGTCGAGCCGCTCGCCCAAGCGATCAAATCCGCAAAACCCGGCACCCACCTCCTGCTCGCCGGAGCCCCCGGCGAAACCGAAGCCATCTGGCGCGCCGCCGGAGTCGATGACTTCGTCAACGTCCGCAGCAACAACTACGAGCTGAACGAACAACTCCTGAAAATTTCCGGCGTCATCTAACCGTGGCGGCGGTTTGCAACCGCCATGCCCAATCTCAAATCTCAAATTTCCCTTCCCATGTCCCGTCCCGCCTTCGCAGAAATTCCCTACACCGCCATCCCATCCCAGAACAGCTACGCGGAATGGTCCGCCGCGCTTGAAAAAGAACACGGCAAGCCCATCGGCGAAATCGTTTGGGACACGATGGAAAAAATCCCGGTCAAGCCGCTCTACACCGAGGACGACCTCGCAGGCATGGAGCACCTCAATTACCAAGCTGGCATCGCGCCTTTCCTGCGCGGCCCCTACGCCACGATGTATTGTTTCCAGCCGTGGACGATCCGCCAATACGCCGGGTTTTCCACTGCTGAGGAATCCAACGCCTTTTACCGCCGCAACCTCGCCGCCGGACAAAAAGGCCTGTCCGTCGCCTTCGACCTCGCCACCCACCGTGGCTACGATTCGGACCACGAACGCGTCGTCGGCGATGTCGGAAAAGCAGGCGTCGCCATCGACTCGATCCTCGACATGAAAATCCTCTTCGACGGCATCCCGCTCGATAAGGTCTCCGTTTCCATGACCATGAACGGCGCAGTGCTGCCCATTCTCGCGTTCTACATCGTCACGGCGCTCGAACAACTCGCTGGCACGATCCAGAACGACATTCTCAAGGAATACATGGTGCGGAACACCTACATTTATCCGCCCACGTCATCGATGAAGATCATCGCCGACATCTTCGACTTCACCTCGAAGCACATGCCGCAGTTCAACTCGATCTCGATTTCCGGCTACCACATGCAGGAGGCTGGTGCCACCGCCGACCTCGAAATGGCCTACACGCTCGCCGATGGTTGGGAATACCTGCGCACCGGCATCGCCGCTGGCCTCGATATCGACGCCTTCGCACCCCGCCTCTCGTTCTTCTGGGCGCAGGGCAAAAACCACTTCATGGAGGTCGCGAAAATGCGCGCCGCCCGCATGCTGTGGGCGAAAATTGTCAAAACCTTCAACCCGAAAAATCCCAAGTCGCTCGCCCTTCGCACTCACTCACAAACCTCAGGTTGGTCGCTCACCGAACAGGATCCTTACAACAACATCGCCCGCACCTGCATCGAGGAGATGGCTGCCACACTCGGCCACACGCAGTCGCTGCACACCAACGCGCTCGACGAAGCCATCGCGCTGCCGACCGATTTCTCCGCCCGCATCGCCCGCAATACCCAGCTTTTCCTCCAAGACGAAACCGCCATCTGCCGCGTGATCGACCCCTGGGGCGGCTCTTATTACGTCGAGGCGCTCACCCACGAGCTCATGCACCGCGCATGGGGTCACATCATGGAAGCTGCGGAAATGGGCGGCATGTCCAAAGCGGTCGAAGCCGGCATCCCCAAGATGCGCATCGAAGAAGCCGCTGCTCGCCGCCAAGCCCGCATCGACTCCGGCGAGGAAACCATCGTCGGCGTCAACAAATACCGCCTCGCCAAGGAAGACCCGCTCGACATTCTGGATGTGGACAACACCGCAGTCCGCATTTCCCAAATCGAGCGACTCAGAAAACTCCGCGCCGAGCGCGACGAAGCCGCCTGCCAAGCCACGCTCACCGCACTCACCGAATGCGCCGGTGGCGGCGAAGGCAACTTGCTCGCACTCGCCATCGATGCCGCCAAAGCCCGCGCCTCGCTCGGCGAAATTTCCGACGCGCTCGAAAAACACTTCGGCCGCTATCAAGCCACCATCCGCTCGATCTCAGGCGTCTATGGCAAGGAATTCAGCAACCAAGGAAACATGGACGACATCACCGACCTCATCGCTCGTTTCGAAGCCGCCGAAGGCCGCCGCCCGCGTCTCATGGTCGCCAAAATGGGCCAAGACGGTCACGACCGCGGGGCCAAAGTCGTCTCCACCGCCTACGCCGACATGGGCTTCGATGTGGATATCGGCCCGCTCTTCCAAACTCCCGCCGAGACCGCCAAACAAGCGGTCGAAAACGACGTCCACGTCGTCGCCATGAGTTCGCTCGCCGCTGGCCACAAAACGCTGCTGCCCACGCTGATCGAGGAGCTCAAAAAACTCGGACGCGAGGACATCATGGTCGTCTGCGGCGGCGTCATCCCCGCACAAGACTACGACTACCTCTACCAAAACGGAGCTGCCGCCATCTTCGGCCCCGGCACCGTCATCCCAGACTCAGCGCGGAAAATCCTGAATCTGCTGCTAGAGCAAGTGGCAGAGTGATCCCGATGCTTGGCTTGTCGCTTATCCTTACAAGCTCTCGCAAAATTTCCGAAACGCCTCGACCTCTTCCTCGCTCGCCACACCCGCAACGATGTGTCCCGCCAGACTGCGTGCGAACGCGGTGGATTGTGGAGGAAGCGCGAGTCCATCCATCAAAGAGCGTGTGATCGCTGCGAATGTATTGCCGTTGTAATTGGTGAATGGCGCCAAACGAGGGCATCTCCTGCAGAGATCAACCAAATCTACCAATGACATTTCCGACATCTGTTTTTCTTCCCACAAAAGCCTGCATTCTTGATAACCGTCTGAGGTAGGCCCGTGATGCGCATTTTTGGGTTTGCAGAGCTGCTCGTTCTGCCAAACCACCATTTCCCAAGGAACATCCGCCAGCCA
>JBGSLX010000180.1:0-5569 GCA_041740475.1 Akkermansiaceae bacterium
AAAAAGTGGTCGGGGCGGCCAGATTCGAACTGACGACTTCCTGCTCCCAAAGCAGGCGCTCTACCAGGCTGAGCTACGCCCCGTGCGGGGGCAGGAAACTCAGAAAATCATGGGCCGATGGCAAGATTTTCTTTCACGTGATTTGAAGAAGCCGCTTACGGACGTCTTTCGCGTAAGATTTCGGCAGTGATAATAAACGATTTGCGAGCGATGGATTCAGACCTCGTAACGAATCAAACGAGATGTCTGCGTCTTTTCACGCAGCGAATGGCATCATGAAATGCGAAGAAAACAATGGATCTTGCGATGCATTCACGTCTCAAATCAAACAGCCTAGTGCCATCGGAGCTGCGGCTCCCCTCAACCGATTGCCTCAAAGCTCATCGATTCGCTACACAATCTCTTTCAGAATCGTTGCACGGAATAAAGCTGCTAGAAAACGAATGGTCTGACCCAAAAAAATCGAACTCACCTACATCACACCCAAATGCTCAATATCGCACTCTTCGGCCCGCCCGGCGCGGGCAAAGGCACTCAATCTGAATACCTCGTCAAGCACTTCAACCTGTTCTACATCTCGACTGGCGACATGCTGCGTCGTGAACTCGCCGCTGGCACCAAGCTCGGTGAAGAAGCACGCGAAATCATCGCCGCAGGTGGCCTCGTCTCAGACGAAATCATCGTTCAGATCATCGAAAAAACGATCACCGAGAACCCACAGGCTGCAGGTTTCCTGTTCGATGGATTTCCCCGAACTTTCATCCAAGCCTACATTCTCGATGGCTTGATGATTAAGCTCAACACCTCGCTCAATTGCCTAATCAACCTGCAAATTCCCGAGGAAGTCTCAGTCAGCCGCTTGCTAGAACGTGGCAAAACATCGGGTCGTCTCGATGACAACGAAATCGTCATTCGCAACCGCCTCCGCGAGTATCACGAGAAAACCCTGCCGGTGCTGCAATTTTACCGCGACAAGGGCCAACAACACGATGTCGATGGCACGCGCAGCATCGAGGAAGTCCGTGCCGACATCGTCAGCATCATGCAACAAGAGCTTGATAAAAACCTCTTCAATCTGGTCATTTTCGGCTACCCGGGCGCTGGGCGCGGTTCGCAAGGGCTGGCGCTGGCGAGCAAGTTCGGCCTCGAATACGTGGCCACTGGGCGCATGCTCGATGAGGAGATTCAAAGCGGCAGCGAGATCGGCTGCGAAGTCGCGCGGCTCTACGAAAATGGTGAACTAGTGCCCGACGAAATTGTCGTCCGCCTAATCGAGAAAAAAATCGCCAATGCCAACGGCGTGAAGGGATTCATCTTCAAAGGCTTCCCGCGCACGCTCGTCCAGTCCTACATTTTGGATGGTCTGCTGCGCAAACACGGCTCGCGCATTTCCATGATCATCGATGTCGCCGTGCCATTGCTTGAGCTGGTTCAGCGGCTCGATGCGCGCGCAAAAACCGACCGACGCATGCCTTACGACAGCAGCACAGAGCGCATCGTCAAACGCCTCAAAGAACACGAAATCAAGACCGTGCCGGTCATCGATAACTATCGCAAAAATCGCGGAGTCCTCGAAATCGACGGCACTGGCGAGTTTGAGAAAGTTTTCGAGCGGCTCGCGGTGGAAGTCGAGGCAGGCATCCGCACGCTGCGCTGAGAAAGCTCGCCGGGCTTCTTGACAGGTCACTCAGCGAGACGAATGCTCATTCACGACAGGGGTGCTTCACGTTCGCGAAGCCGAGATTTTCCAGCGCGTGGGAAAGACCCTTCGAACCTGACGCGGGTCATGCCGCCGTAGGAAGTCGAGATTCCACCAAACTCCCCTTCCTCCGCCGCGCATGCTTCGCGCGGCTTTTTTTGTGATTACCTACCAACCTCGCTCCTAACATGATCCGACCCGAAGAATCCGCTCCCGCTGATCGCCACGACGCATCCCGCCAGCCACTGCCCGCATCCACCCGCGTTTACCTGCATGGCGTCATTCATCCTTCAGTGCGCGTACCGATGCGCGAGATCGCACTTTCGCCCACCAAGTCATTCGATGGCCGTATTGAGGAAAACGCAGCCGTGCGCGTCTATGACTGCTCCGGTCCATGGGGCGACCCAACCTTCCAAGGCACATCCGAGCAAGGACTTCCCGCGATGCGCCGTGAGTGGATTTTAGAACGAAATGACGTCGAAGCCTACGATGGCCGCCCGGTCCAACCGCAAGACAACGGTTACCTCACCGAGAAACACGCGGAATTCGCCTCTCAATCGGAGCGCTCTAACAAATTCATCGAGTTTCCCGGCCTCACTGCCGAGCGCCGCCAACCGCTGCGCTCCACCGGCAAGCCCGTCACACAGCTCCACTACGCGCGCCAAGGCATCATCACTCCCGAGATGGAATTCATCGCCATCCGCGAAAACCTTCGCTTGCAGCAGATCGTGGATCGTAGATTGGAGTTAGCAGATCTTAGCGACGACATCGTCCGTAACGATCTATTCAAACAACACAAGGGCTCCGCTCAGGAAACCTCTCTCCACGATCCACAATCCACTATCTCCAACCCCTATACTCCCTCCATTTTCCGCCGTTTTCCGCAGTGTATTCCTGCCGAGATCACTCCGGAGTTTGTCCGGTCCGAAGTCGCAGCTGGCCGCGCGATCATCCCGCTCAACATCAACCATCCTGAATGCGAACCGATGATCATCGGCCGCAATTTTCTCGTTAAAATCAACGCCAACATCGGCAACAGCGCCGTCGCCAGCAGCATCGAGGAGGAAGTCGAAAAAATGCGCTGGGCCACCAAATGGGGCGCGGACACCGTGATGGACCTGAGCACCGGCAAAAACATCCACGCCACCCGCGAGTGGATCCTGCGCAACTCGCCAGTCCCTATCGGCACCGTTCCGATCTATCAGGCGCTCGAAAAGGTCAACGGCAAGGCCGAAGACCTCACGTGGGAACTATACCGCGACACGCTCATTGAGCAGGCCGAGCAAGGCGTCGATTACTTCACCATCCACGCGGGCGTCCTGCTACGTTTCGTGCCGATGACCGCTAGCCGCATGACCGGAATTGTTTCGCGCGGCGGCAGCATCATGGCCAAGTGGTGCCTCTCCCATCACAAGGAAAATTTCCTCTACACTCACTGGGACGAGATTTGCGACATCATGGCGGCTTACGACGTCAGTTTTTCGATTGGCGACGGCCTCCGTCCCGGCTCAATCGCCGATGCGAACGACAAGGCACAGTTCGGCGAACTCGAAGTGCAGGGCGAACTCACCCGCCGCGCGTGGGCCAAGGGCGTGCAAGTCATGAACGAAGGCCCGGGCCACGTTCCCATGCACATGATCGAGGAAAACATGGCCAAACAACTCGAATGGTGCGGTGAAGCTCCGTTCTACACACTCGGCCCATTGACCACCGACATCGCCCCCGGCTACGACCACATCACCAGCGGCATCGGCGCGGCGATGATCGGTTGGTATGGCTGCGCGATGCTTTGTTACGTCACGCCGAAAGAACATCTCGGCCTGCCGAACAAAAACGACGTCAAAGAAGGAGTCATCACCTACAAACTCGCCGCCCACGCTGCCGACCTAGCCAAAGGCCACCCCGGTGCTCAATACCGTGACAATGCGCTGAGCAAAGCCCGCTTTGAATTCCGCTGGGAAGACCAGTTCAACCTCGGCCTCGATCCCGAACGCGCCCGCGAATTCCACGATGAAACGCTGCCGCAAGATGGAGCGAAAACCGCCCACTTCTGCTCGATGTGCGGCCCACACTTCTGCTCGATGAAGATCACTGAGGACGTCCGCAAGTACGCCGCAGAGCAGGCGATTTCTGAGGAAGAAGCGCTGGCGAAAGGCATGGAGGAGAAATCCAGAGAGTTCGCCGAGGCGGGCGCTGAGGTTTACCAAAAAGTATAAACGTGCGAATTTATCCGGACATCTGCACGCTGTGTCGTCCGTTCGACGATCAATCCCAGCCACGTATCTGGTTAGAAACCCACGCCCTGTGCGTGATTCTGGATCTCGTAGAAATCGGTCAGCTTGAGATGGTCCGCTCTTCAATCCACGAGCTTGAGAACTCGCGAAACTCTCAAGTGACCCGCCGCCTGTGGATCGAACAATGCCTCAATCTCGCATCGCACCAAGTTGCGCTGGTGCCTGAAATCAAACAAAGAGCGCGCGATCTGGAAATGATCGGGGTGAAACCCATTGATGCCTTGCACGCTGCCGCAGCGGAGTCCGCAGATTGTATTCACCTACTTACCTGCGATGACCGTTTTCGTAAGCGCTACACTGGGCCACTCAATCTCTTGAACCCTGCCGACTTTGTGGTTGGATACTTTCGACAAGAATCATGAGTGCCATCATCGAAAACGAACAAGAGCTCAAAGAGGAAGCCTTCGCGATCCTTAGTCAGCACCTCTCACCCCACAAAGTGGCCCGGCTGCTCTCACTCTGGCAAATCGGCAAAGGCGACTACGTCAAAGATCGGGAAGAAATTTTTGCACACGAAACTGTGGATTCTTTGTTTCAGCAGGCGCTAGATCAACAGGCAAAGTGAACAGCGAGCTCGCTGACTTCCTGAATGTTCGTGGCTCCCTCTCCCCTCAAGCCAGCGGAGCCAACAAATGAGATAACGTCTCCGCATCAATGCGGAGTTTGCTGGTATCCTCGGACAGCAGAGCCTCCACCAAAGCGGATTTTTGTTTTTGGAGTTCCAGAATGCGCTCCTCGATGGTGCCGCGGCAGACGAGTTTGTGAACAAAGACCGGTTTGGTCTGGCCGATGCGGTGGGCACGATCCGTCGCTTGGTTTTCGGCGGCGGGATTCCACCAAGGATCGTAGTGAATCACGGTGTCGGCAGCCGTCAGATTGAGTCCCGTGCCGCCCGCTTTGAGCGAGATCAGGAAAATCGGCACTTCGCCTGTCTGGAATTTTTTGACGAGTTTTGCCCGCTCTTTGGTCTGACCCGTGAGCTTGAGAAATGAGATATCTTGAAGTTCGAGGTGCTCTTCGATCAGTTCGAGCATTGAGGTGAACTGCGAAAAAAGCAGGATGCGGCGTCCTTCGTCGATGAGTTGGGGCAGCAGCTCTTTGGTGAGAAATTCAAGCTTAGCAGATTCGTTGACGCGTCGGGCCGCGTCGCTTTTTAGAAGCTGTGGGTCGCAGCATATTTGGCGCAGCTTGAGCAAAGCATCGAGCACGATGATGTGCGACTTGGCCAAACCCTTGGATTCGATGGCTTCTCGGACGCGTGAATCCATCACCGCCCGCACGGATTCGTAAAGATCCGTTTGTTTCGGCGCGAGGTTGATGCCGTGGATGATGGTGGTTTTTTCCGGCAGCTCGGTGGCGACTTGATCCTTGGTGCGGCGCAGGATGAGCGGCGAAATGCGGCGATTGAGCGCGACCTGCGCGTCGGTTGAATGATCGCGTTCGATGGGCTTGCGAAGAAACGCATTGAAGGATTTTTCGTCGGAAAGAAAACCTGGCATCAGGAAACGCATCAGGCTCCAGAGCTCGCCGAGGTGATTTTCCATCGGTGTGCCAGAGAGGCAGATTCGGTGCTGAG
>JBGSLX010000181.1:0-13943 GCA_041740475.1 Akkermansiaceae bacterium
GTCAAAATCGTCAATCTCGCACCCACCGACCGACCCATCCTGTTTGTTCCCGATGAAAATCTCGGCGCATGGGTGATGGAACAAACCGGCCGCAAGATGGATCTTTGGAAAGGCAATTGTTACGTCCACGTCGAGTTCACGCGCGATTCGATCCGCAAAATTAAAGCCGAGTATCCGGGCGCACTCGTGGTCGCTCACCCGGAATGCACGCAGGCCGTGCGTTTGTTAGCCGACGAAGTTTGCTCGACGGAAAAGATGATTTCCTACTGCAAGAACGCGCCCGTCAAAGACATCATCGTCGTCACCGAGAGCGGCATGCTCCACCGCCTGCGCAAGGAATGCCCGGACAAAAACTTGATTGCAGGCCCCACCGACCGCTGCGCCTGCGCTGACTGCCGCTACATGAAAATGAACACCTTGCAGAAACTCCGCGATTGCCTCGCCGATCTGCAACCGCGTGTCGAGATGGAAGAATCCCTGCGCAAACGCGCCGAAGCCCCGCTGCTGCGCATGCTAGAGCAGTCGAAGTGAAATATTTCCTCTCCGTTTCAAACTGAGCCTCTGCGGATCAGGCGACGATGATGTCCTTGTCCTCTTCCTTGGAGAGTTCCAGCGCACAGTCAATAAGCGCGAGATGGCTGTAGGCCTGAGGGAAGTTCCCGAGGTGGCGACGTGTCTTGAAATCGAGATCCTCACCATAGAGACCGTGGCCGTTCGCGGCTCTCAGCAATGATTCAAACAACTCCCGCGCCTGAGCCCGCCGCTTGATTGATGCGAGCGCCTTGACCAACCAAAACGAGCAGACCGTAAACGCACTCTGTGGCTCGCCGAAATCATCCTGATTGCGATAGCGATACATCAGGCCATTCACGCACAGCTCGGACTGCGAGCGTTCCACCGTGGCGATGAAGCGTGGATCGCACGGCTCGATGAAACCGAACTCCGCCATCAGCAAGTTAGAGGCATCCAGATCGGTAGAACCGTAAGCCTGGACGAAGGCTCCCTTTGCCTCATTCCAACCGCGCAAGCAGATGTCTTCATGAATCTGCATGAGCAATGGAAGCCGCGCGGCCGCCCATTCGTGCTTGTCGAGCAGTTCCGCGATCTTGATCGCGCGATCAATCGCCACCCAGCAAAGAACCTTGGAAAACACAAAGTGGCGTTTCTCGCCGCGGATTTCCCAGATGCCTCGGTCTGGCTCCTGCCACGCCGCCGAAACATTGCGCACGATGGAGCGCACCTGCGTCCAGATCCGGTCTAAGGCCTCTGGCGTGCGCTGGCGCAACAAGAGGTCTTGGTGGACCACATCCAATACCACTCCGAAAATGTCATGCTGCTCTTGATTGTAGGCGGCATTTCCCACCCGCACCGGCTGCGAACCCTTGTAGCCCTTGAAATGATCAAGAATCCTCTCCGTGAGCACTTTTTCCCCACGGATGCCATACATGATTTGCAGCGAATCGTCCTTGGTCGGCACCGTTTTCATCATCCAGTCGATGAATGCCGTGGCCATGTAGGAATGGCCGATGCGGTGCAGCACGGTCACCGTCATCGAGGCGTCTCGCAGCCAGCAAAAACGATAGTCCCAGTTGCGCTCCTCGCCGATGGTCTCGGGCAGCGAGGTGGTCGCCGCCGCGAGAAACGCTCCAGTGGGGCTGAACTGGAGCATCTTGAGAACCAAGGCACTGCGCAGCGACTCGCTCCGGTATTGCAGCGGTAGGCGAGTGCGCGCCGACCAAAGCATCCAGTAAGCGCGTGTGCGCTGCAACATCAGGTCCACAAGGTCGCTGTCCGGGATCTGGACCTTGTCGTGATAGCTCATGAACAAAAAACCATCCTCTTCTAGGCAAAGCTCACTGCCGACCAGAACGGCCTCGGCATCAAGATTGGTCCAGAGATACATCGATTCATAAACAGCGCCCTGAGAACCCGTCCATCGGGTGGTGGCTTTGAGCCGTGATGGCTCGCGCACGACGCGGGTTTCGCCCTGACCGTATTCCATGCGTGGCTCGAATCGCACCCGGACGCGCGGCTTGCCAAGCACCACTCGCAGTTTCCTCACCACATCTGGCCCGACGTCGTCCGTCGCGCCGACTCTGCCATCGGAAGTGTAGCGCGGCATGAAATCGATCAGATCAAACGCGCCGTCTGGCCCCTCGAAGGATGTCACGAGCACGTTGGTGTTTTTTTCATACCTCTGCCCGGTCACCTCGCCGTCGATCATTTCCACTGCGAATGAGCCGCCGTTTTCCTCATCCAATAGAGAGGCAAAAATGGTGCCGGAATCGAAAGCTGGCAGGCAGCAGAAAACGATGCTGCCCAGCGCGTCGATGATCGCGCAGGTCCGTCCATTGCCGATCATTCCGAGGTGGTAGTCATCCGCGATGCGGGAGCGATCTATTTGGATCATGGGGCCATCAGTGAGTGGGGGTGAAGCGCCGCGCGGAGTCCTTCCAAAAACAGGCGCAAGCCGGGAATATCGGTGCGGTAGGATGCGCGGGATGGTCCTTTGCCGACCTTTACCGCGTGAAAATCAATGCCATCCGGGTTCAGCGCGATCATCGTTTCATCGGTCTGATCATCACCTGCAACCAGCGCAAGATCACATTGCCAATCGCGCATCAGGTGGTCCACCGCAGCTCCTTTGCTGACTTGGACGCTGGAAATTTCCACGATTTTCTGGCCGTGGTGGACGGTCACCGGAAGGTTGGCTGCCATGGACGTGAGTTCTTCCAGCAGGCCGCGTGCCCGCCATAGGCCGAATTCCGGCTCGGCCTTGCGATAGTGCCAGACCAGTGCGGATTGTTTTTCTTCGACGTAAGTTCCAGGCGTCAACATCGCCGCCTGTTCCAAATGCTCGCGGACGGCCGCCTTCCACTCGGTATTGACGTGAGGATAAAACAACGCCCACTCGCCAGTCCCGCCGGGCTGCCAGCGAAATCCATGCTCGCCGACCAGTGTCACGCCGAGACCGCTGAAATGTTGCTCCAAAAAATCGGCAGTACGTCCGCTGACCAGCGCGACTGAGACGCCCGCGTGTTCCGCTAGATCGCGCAACAGACTGGGCAGCTCCGCATCCGGCACAGCGAGCTCTGGCCTGTCCACGAACTCACGCAAGGTGCCATCGTAATCGAGGAACAACCCGAGTTTCTCGCCCGCTTTCACTCGCTCCACCATCTGCGCAGCCAGCGGCATCAGCTCCATCACCACCAGCCGCTCCTCGCGCGGTGGCACGCGGTCGAGATCCTGAATGAACCGCCGCGCCCAGCTATGATTGTCCTGTTTGCGCAGTTGGCCCTGCATCATTCCAATGCGCATGCTGCGTTCGGCATCTGGCATTTCCAGCGCACGGTTGATGGCCGTCGCCACCTCATCCACATCGTGCGGATTCACTTGGAGCGCATGCGAGAGCTCGTTCGCGGCTCCTGCGAATTCACTGAGAATCAGCACCCCCGGTCGGCTGATGAACTCCGGCCGCTGGCAATCGAGAAACTCCTTGGCCACCAGGTTCATCCCATCTCGCAGCGGGGTGACCAAACAAACTTCGCACAGCGCATAAAACGCCGCCAAATCCGCCAGCGGGTAACCCCGGTGCAGGAACTGGACTGGGGCATGCCCCACCTTGCCAAACTCGCCGTTGATGGCCCCCACCTCGCGTTGAACCTCTTCGGTGAGTGCGTCGTATTCCTGCACGCCCTGCCGTGAAGGCACCGCGATCAGAACGAACAGCACATCATCCCGCTTCTCTGGATGGCGCTCCAAGAAACGCCGCATCGCTGCGAGTTTTTCGGGCAGTCCCTTGGTGTAATCGAGGCGCTCGACATTCAGGATCATGCGCTTACCGGCGAGGTCTTGGCGGTGCTGCTCAAGGATCGCGGGGAAATCCGGGTGGCTCATTTCGCGTTCGAAACCCACATGGTTATGCCCGATCGGATACACGCCCATTCTGACTTCGCGGCCATCATGCCAGATGCCTTCCATCTCGGATTCCCAACCCAGCACTCGCAGCAGCGACGAGCGGAAATGGCGCAGATAAGCGTAGGTGTGAAAGCCAACCACATCCGCACCGAGCATGCCTTTCAGAATCTCCGTTCGCTCTGGCAACGCCCGGAAAATCTCGCTCGAACAAAACGGCGTGTGCAGGAAAAAACCGACTCGCAGATCTTTCCGCATGCCGCGCAACATCGCTGGAACCAGCAACAGATGGTAATCGTGAATCCATATTTTGTCGTTCGCCTCCGCCACCTCGATGATCGCATCGGCAAACTTCTGGTTCACGCTGTGATACGTCTCCCACCAACTTGCGGAAAATTTGGCCCTCTCCACCATGTAGTGCAGCAATGGCCAGAGCGTGGAATTCGCGTATCCCTCGTAAAATCCATTCACCTCGTCGCGCGTCAGAAACACCGGTCGCACCCCAGAGAAATGCAGCTCCTCACGGACTTTTGCGAGGTCCTCAAAGTCCTCCACCGCACCTCCCGGCCAGCCCACCCAGAGTTGCTCTTCCTCCGTTTCCAAGCCTTCAAGCGCGGATGCAAGCCCGCCTGTCGTCCGCTGGGTCGAGCCATCCGCCCCGATCCTCACTGGCAGGCGGTTTGATACCATAATCAACTTCCCCATAAACCGAACCGAACACGGATCCTCCATGAAGCGAAGGACTTTTGTCTTCGGTTAGGCGAGCCAAGCCGGAAATTCCAGGGAAAATCGGGGAAATCTTTTGAAAAAATCAGCCAGCCACACTAGTCCGACACACCATGAATTGGATGCACTACCTACGCGTCGTCTCACTCAGCGAGGGCGTTTCTTACTTGCTGCTGCTGTGTGTGGCGATGCCGCTGAAATACATCTGGGGGCAGCCGCTCGCAGTGAAGTGGGTCGGATGGGCGCATGGTGTTTTGTTCGTCGCGCTCGGCTTGTTGCTGTTGCTCGCGATGTGGCGTGCCGCCCTGCCATTCCGGCTCGCAGTCATCGTCGGCGTGGCGGCACTGTTACCAGCCGGGCCATTTTTCGCTGACCGACTGCTCAAGCGACATCAGGAGTCTCTAAACTAAGCGGATCGATTGAAGCTCACTTCCCCAGCGCACGAGAGACATCTGCCACCCAGACATTGGCGACTTCGCCTTCGGTCCACATGCTGATTTTCTGTGCTTTTCCACTCACGATCAGATCGATGCGTTTCATCGCTTTGCCGTTATTGGAACCGCTGTTGGTGGCGCGGACCTCACTCACGGCTTCGCGTGGAAATGATTTCTCTTTGATGATTCTGCCTTGCCGATACGTGCGCAAAGCCACCTGCGCCTCGTCGCCCTCCAGTCGCGTTTCCAGATCGTGGACTGAGCGAGTTCCCAAGATGATGAAGACCCCAAGCCCACCGAAAATGACTCCCACGATGATCGGAATCAGGCTGGCCAGTCCAAAAATCAGCTCAAACACCAGAGCAAACCAATCCACGCCATCCTTGCCACTATCCGGGAAATCAGGACCGTGTGAGATTCCCATTGCGATCGCGCCGATGCCCATGAGCAGAAAAACAACGCCGAGGATCCAATGCCCTTTTGGAGCGGCTGGCAGCGGAAACGAAAACGACGACTGACGCTGGGCCGCGACTTTTGCGGGCGAATTGGCCGCGGGCGAGCTTGGCTGAGTTTCTCCGAAGACTGCGCGCTTGATGTCGGCCGCCAACCAAATTTTCTCCGCCTCCTCCAGTGTGGTGCCGAACCGCAGCTTGCCCTCGCGACCCCGGATTTCTACGCCATAGATCGGTTGATAGTTCTGCTGGTAAAACTCGACCTGCGCCACGGAGCTGACCTTCGCAGTGACAAGTGATTTCTCTTTGACGCGCCCAAACATTTCGCGCCGCAGCGTGACAAGATCGCGGGTGACGGTGATTTGATGGCGCGCGTATTTGTTGCGGAGGGAAACGTAGATGAGCCCGACTCCAACGGCCCAAAAGAGACTAACAACTGGATAGAACAACCAGCTATTTGGGTCTTGCTCACCCTTCCCATCACCGAACATAGCCGCGCCAGTTGCTGTGGCGATCAGGCCAGTCCAGAAGACGCCGAAGAACATCAATGAGCCAAATTTTCCACTCGCTGGGATATCCCAGACACAATCGCCAGCGCTCGTTCGCTCGCGCTGAATCCGGGTGCTCGGCGGGATTTCGTCCGGGTGTCCTGTTCGAATCACCGAGGAATCAGGCCGCCATTCGGTAGGCAGCGATGCCACACCACACGAACCGCAACGCAGCATCGTGTCCGCGTCCACCGGGGCTTGGGACGGCTTCGCGCCGCAGCTTGGACAGCGCAGCAAACCCTTCGCGTAGGCTTTAGCCACCGCCGCCTTCGTGGCTTTCGACGTCAGTTTTTCAAACAGAGTCATGGCGTAAAAATGAGACGCCGGAATCCTCAATGACCAGCCTCTTCTTTCTAGCCGGAGTGGCTCTCTTCCGGGGGCCATCACCCGGTGCGGCGGCTTTAAAGCCGCCTGTGCGATTCATGGCGTCTGAAAAACGCCACTCCGCCCGTTCGTGCCTCAAGTGCTCGCCAGCATTCCAAACGCCATCGCGCACAATCCGATGAACGCTTCTTCCACCAAGCTCGGCTCTTTTTTCGGCGAGTGAAACGCTCCCCACTCGCGCTCGATGCCAGCACCCGGAATGGGAATCTGGCACAGACTGCCTTCTTCAATTTCCCGCGCCGCCACCCACGGTGCCACGATGCCAACTCCGATGCCGAGTTTCGCCATCTCACGAATCGCCTGCATGTCGCCCAGCACCACCGGCTGGCGGCAGCGACCGACTTCTTGGTCGATCCAGCTTTTGATCAGACGATTCGTCTCCGTACCTTTGGCGTAGATGATGAATTGCTGCTCCGTGAGCGATTCCGACGTCACCGCGCCGTCTTCCGCCCACAGATGGCATGGCGAAACGACAAAAACCAATTGGTCCTGAAACATGAAACGATACCCTTCTTCGACGCGTCCGCGTGCTTTCAAGCCGAGCACCACGTCCAGCTCCCCTTCGGCCAAGCGGTCGGTTAGATGCGTCGAGTCCCCCGCTTCGATCACCGGCTCACAGCGCGGAAAACAATCGCGAAACTCGCGCAGCACCGATGGCAGCAGGAAGTTGCACAAACTATGCGTCGCTCCGATGCGGATGCGGGTCTGCCCCCAGCGGCGCAGGCTATCAACATCGCGCCCCGCTTGCTCGATCTCAGCGAGAATCCTGCGGCACCGCTTCAACAGCATCTCGCCCTCCGTAGTGACCGTCACGCGCTTGCCGCTGCGATCTAACAATTGGCAGTTCAATTGTTCTTCGAGCGTGCGCAGCGCGTGGCTCACCGCAGACTGCGTGACGAAAATACGCTTCGCCGCCAGCGTGAAGCTGCCTTCCTCCGCCACCGCCACGAAGGCGCGGATCTGTCGTAAGTCGGGAACCCACTCCATGAATGAATGCGCTTCATCGCTGCGCAGAGAAAAAATTAGCATCATCTATGCCAAAGCCGGATATTTGGCATCCTTTACGCTGACGGGCCATCCATGCCTGCTACCCGACAGCTCTCACAAGTGTCTCGCCACTCGATCCGCCTCGGCTACGTCGCCCTCGCCGATTGCGCACCGCTCGCCGTCGCGCGCGAGTTGGGAATCTTCGAGCAGCACGGGCTGAACGTGCGGCTCAGCAAAGAACTCGGCTGGGCCAGCGTGCGCGACCGCATTTACCAAGGTGAGCTGGATGCTGCCCAAGCCATCGCCGGGATCGCCTTTTCGCTCGGCCTCGGCGTTTCCGGCCTGCGCCGCAGCGTCGTGGTCCCGCTGGTGCTGAACCTTCATGGAAATGCGATCACGCTATCGAATGAGATCGAGCCCTCTTTTCTCACTCGCGGCGGACTGAAACGCCACCTGCGCACGTCTTGGAAAAAAGACCGACCCTTCACGCTCGCGGCCACGCACCGCTTTTCATCCCACCACATCCTGCTCAAGCAATGGCTGCGCATGAATGATCTCACTGCGCCCGAGGAGGTCGAGATCGTTTTTCTGCCGCCGCCACTCATGCCCGGCCACCTCAAGGCGGGCCACATCGATGGCTACTGCGTCGGCGAACCATGGAATTCGGAGTCGGTTCTATCAGGCATCGGCTGGGTGCCCATCACCTCAGCGGAGCTCTCACACGGCCATCCGGAAAAAGTTCTGCTCGTCTCAGATCGTTTCATCGAGGAGCGCAAGGAGGATGCTCAGCGGCTCGTCGCCGCGCTGTTGGAAGCCTGTGAAAAATGCCAGCAGTCTTCATTTCGCTCGGAGATGATTGATATCCTATCACTCACGAAATACACCGGCGCGGCGCACGATGTGTTAGCCAATAGTTTATCTGGAGCGTTTCAAGCCGGGCCGCGCGTGATCGAGTCCGGCACCTTCCACGTCTTTCACGGCCACGGCGTGAATGCTCCCACAGTGGACAAGGCGTCATGGGTGCTCTCCGGCCTGCGCGCTGCGGGTGTTCTGCCAGAGATTTCCGGCATTTCGCTTTCCCGCATCTATCGCGAAGACCTCTTCAATTCCGCCTCCGCCGCCGCCGTGGTATGACCCAGCTTCATTTCGATGATGAAATGACATCCGCGTGAAATTCTCAAACAAGCCCGCGTTGGCATCTCTCCCGCTGAACATGGTTTGACGTTCACACACTCAATCATGACCACTCCACCATCATACAATCGCCGGAGATTCCTCTCCACCACCACCAAGACCTCCGCCCTCGGATTGCTCGCCACTGGCCTACCCACCGGCTGGTTAGGCGCACAAACCGCCTCGGATGCTCCCGAGTCTCCTAACGTAAATTTCGGCATCATCGCGCTGACCGACTGCTCGCCCATCGTCATCGCTCACGAAAAGGGACTCTTCAAAAAATACGGCATCAACTCCACCGTCACCAAAGGCGCGAGCTGGGCCGCCATCCGCGACTCACTCGCCAACGGTGACATCCAAGCCACCCACATGCTCATCGGCATGCCCATCGCCTCCACCATGGGCCTCGGCGGCGCACCGAAAGTCCCGATGATTGCCCCGTGGCTGCTCAACCGCAACGGCCAGTCGATCAGCCTGGCGAAATCGATGATCGGCAAAGTCGCCGACGATCCGAAAGCTCTCAAACCACTCGTCGATGCGGCCAAAGCATCTGGAAACCCGATGTCGTTCGCGATGACGTTTCCGCCCGGCACGCACGCGATGTGGATCCGCTACTGGCTCGCAGCCGGCGGCATCAATCCCGGCGATGCCATGGGCGGAAGCGCGGACATTTCACTCATCACCATTCCGCCGCCGCAAATGGTCGCGAATATGCAAGTCGGAAAAATGGACGGCTTCTGCGTCGGCGAGCCGTGGAATGCCAAAACCATCAACGACGAAATTGGCTTCACCGCCATCAACACCCAAGGCATTTGGAAAGATCACCCGGAAAAAGTCTGCGCCTTCAAAGAAGACTTCGCGGAGAAAAACCCGAAGACCGTGAAGGCGGTTCTCAAGGCACTGCACGAAGCCAGCGTCTGGCTTGACGTCATGGAAAACCGACCCGAACAGGCGAAAATTGTCAGCGCCCCCACATATATCAATTGCCCGCCCGAACTGATCCTGCCGCGCCTCCAAGGCAAATACGACATGGGCGATGGCCGGAAATTCCGCGATCCCCACTACATGATCTTCAGCGAGCGCAACTGCAATTTCCCGCAGCCGAAGTATTGCAAATGGTGTCTCACACAGCTCCGCCGCTGGGGCTTCACCGATGGCGCGCCAGATTACGAAGCCGTCACCAAACAAGTCATGCGCACCGACTTGTATGAAGATGCCATGAAGGAAATCGGCTACGCACACGGCGGCCTCAGCGATGCGCCAGATACCCTTTTCGACGGCTCAGTCTTCGATCCGAAAGGCGACATGGAAGCCTACGCCGCCTCGTTCGCGGTCAAAACGCTCAAAGGTTGAACCCACTGAAATTCTCACCCGCAGGACCGATGGCACGTAAAGCCTGCGGGTGAGTTTTTTCCCTACCCACACACTGACCCCGATATGAAATTCATCCAGACCCTGAAACTTGATTCCCTGCTCTTGCCTCTGATCGGACTGATGCTCTGCCTCGGCGGTTGGGCATTGATCGCCGGCAAATCGAAGACCACCACCTTTGTCGATGACTGGGGCGACAAGGTCACGAAGGTCGAACGCAGCGGAATTTCCAAAAATCTACCCTCTCCCTCAGAAACATGGGTCGCGAGTAAGCCCTACATCGTCGAGCCCGTCGCCAAGCGCGGCGAACTTGATCAAGGCATCCTGCGCTTCGCGTGGCTCTCGCTCAAACTCGTCGCCCAAGGATATGTCATCGCACTGCTCATCGGCACGCCGATCGGCTTTCTGCTCGGACTCTCGAAAAATTTCACCAAAGCCTTCGACCCGATTATTCAGATTCTCCGACCCGTTTCTCCTCTCGCATGGCTGCCGCTTGGCATGGTGCTTTTCAGCGGACTGAGCATCGCTGATGCCAATGGCCGCGTGACCTTCGGCACCTCGGACGCCGCCGCGCTCTTCACCATCGCCATCTGTGCGATGTGGCCCACCGTGCTGAACACCGCCGTCGGCGTGCGCGCCGTGCCGCAAGACTACCTCAATGTCGCCAAAGTCCTGAAACTTTCGAAGTTCAAGACGCTGGTCAAAATCCTCATCCCCTCCGCGCTGCCCTACATGTTCACCGGCTTTCGCCTCTCACTCGGCATCGCCTGGCTGGTCATCGTCGCCGTGGAAATGCTCATCGGGAAACCCGGCGTCGGCGGCTTCCTCTGGCAACAATACAACGCCAACAGCTACGCCCACATCATCCTCTCCATCCTCACCATCGGCGTGATCGGCTATATCCTCGACCGCCTCATGAGCATGATCGAAGGCCGCTTCCGCTCGGCATGAGGAAGACTCAAGACTTCAAGACACAAGACGCAAGACTCCAAATCTGAAATCTCAAATCCCTCTTCCTCCATGCCTCCCATCCTCGAACTCTCCGCCGCGTCCAAGTCCTTCGCCGGCACCACCGTGCTGCGTGACATCCACCTCACGGTGGAAGAAGGAGATTTCGTCTCCATCATCGGCTACTCCGGCAGCGGCAAGAGCACGCTCATGAACCTGATCGCCGGACTGCTCAAGCCCGATACCGGTTATGCGAAAATGGACGGCGCCATCATCAAAGGCCCCGGCCCAGAGCGCGGCATCGTCTTTCAAAACTACTCGCTGCTGCCATGGCTGAACGTCACCGAAAACGTCCGCCTCGCAGTCGATCAGATTTTTCCCGAAATGTCGGAGAAGGACCGCGCCGACCGCACTGCGAGTTATATCGACATGGTGAAACTCACGCCCGCCTCCGGCAAACTCCCGCGCGAACTCTCCGGCGGCATGCGCCAACGCGTCTCCGTCGCCCGCACCCTCGCCGCCAATCCACGCATCCTGCTCTTGGACGAACCTCTCTCCGCGCTCGATGCTCTCACACGCGCGACTTTGCAGGATGAAATCGCCGACATCTGGCAAAAAAACCGCACCACCGTCATCTGGATCACCAACGATCCCGATGAAGCGCTGCTCGTCGCGGACCGCGTGATTCCGCTGCTTCCCGGTCAGCAAGGTGCCACGCTCGGTACACAGATCGATGTCGGCCTGAGCCGCCCGCGCGACCGCAAAGTGCTGCTCGCCACTCCCGAGTTCAAGTCTCTCAAGCTGGAACTCGTGAACACCCTGCTCAGCGCGAAAAAAGACAGCGCCGCCCTCGTCACCAAGAAACTCGCCGCTCCCGACATCCTGCCAGAAGACCTCGAAAAAGCCCGCAACTTCTCCTTCTTCGACCGCCCCTCACCCCGCCGCCGCTCCCAGCTCCAGCGCGAAGAACTCAAGGTGGAAGTCTGAACTCCCAGCGACAAAGGCTCACAAAGTTGCCGACTCCGTCACGGACAAGCTTTAGGACTAGGAGGCTCGCACGGTGGTGGTGATGCCACGAGTTCTCCACCCGTTGATTTCACCAGTCGAGGGTTGGCTGACTGACGTTGGCGGATCGCTGCAAAAAACGTGTCGAGATTACCATCATGTTCAGCGACGAGTTCGCGTTTGATTGCACGAACCTCGGAAATCACCGGGTCCAACTGCGTGTCTGGGAAATCAATTGTCTTCATCTTTTAAAAGCTCTTCAGGGGTGCATAATACAGGCAAAACATAGCCGGATAAAGCAACTTCTTGCCTCAGACGCTGCCGGATGTGCGGATTGACAATATGTTTGAAATTCCACGTCACGAGGAAGTCCACGCCATGAACACTCGCAGTGGCTATGTGAACAGCATCCGAAGCCACACTTGCTGGAACCAGACCAACAACGATAATTCTGCGCGCTAGCTCCTCTACCTCGGCATTAAACTCTAGTACGGGAATTTTAGACAACATCTGCAATCGCCTTGCGGCCTGCTCAGGATCACCTCGCCCTACCTCATCCAAAACCTCCTGAGAAGTGAACAGCTCGAACCCTGTATGGCCTCCATCCCACCAACGACTAGTAGCCGACTGACGGGCGATCTGCACGACATCACGAGCGGATCGCGACGTGTAGTAACTTGGTATCGTGGTCTCAATGTATGCGGTTGGCATCTTAAACTATTTTATAGATCACACTGAAATTGAATCCGTTGCATGGCTGTCAAAAGGGTAAATCTTGGAGCACAAAATGTGGCAGCCACACCTGTTGGCTACATGTTATAATCCGTCTAGCTCAATTTTTGTTCGGTTTGGTGTTTGCCTTTTTTGTTCATATACTTCCCACACTCCTCCTTCGACCGCCGCTCCCAGCTCCAGCGCGAGGAACTCAAAGTAGAAGTCTGAACTCCCAGCGACAAAGGCTCACAAAGTTGCCGACGCAGTCGCGGGCAAGCCCTAGCAAATTTTTTGCCCAAACGCGCAGCATCTCTTTCGGACTAAGAGCCCACCCGATACCAGCCTAGGCCAACGGCCTAGGTGGAATGCCAAAATGTGTATTTAGGGCTGTAAGCCCGGCCTATCCTTCGGCTTTTTAACAAACAGCAGGCATGCGGCGATGCCAAAGACAAGACCTATTAAGAAACCGACAGGAATCGTGATGAGCCAAAAAAGCCATCCTATCGTCATGTAGCCTCCGCCCGCTGGGTTGCCCTGCAAATCGTCAAGCCATGCACAGGCATAGGGTGTGCCGTAAAACCCAATCGCCCCACCCACGAATGCAGGCAGCAACGCAACCACCGCACGTATCATGTTTCGCTCGGCACGCTGACTCATGTCATGATGGCACGCCTTTCCACGTTGGCAGACAAGTCACTTTTGCGAGGCAGTGCTTAAACAGCGTCAAAGTGAAATTTCCGCTATCTCACACCGTGACGATCTTGATCTGAAACACGATCCGATCATTCACGAGATGACCGGCAAGTCGTTTGAAAAAACTGCCCGATCCGTAGATGACTCCCCACTTCGTTCTGTCGATCGTGAACGAGGCCTGCGCCGCCGCCTTGCCATCTGGGGTGACTCCTGCCTCCGCTTCAAAAACAACCGGGTGTGTCACACCCCGCATGCTGAGGTCCGCAGTGATGCGGACGTTCGCCGCCCCAGCCGCGCCAATCTCCTCCGCGTGGGTGATCACCAAACGCGCCTCGGCGAAACGCGCTACGTCGAAAAAATCATGATCTTGCAGGTGCTTGATCAGCACCTCATGAACCGGGGTTCCCGCAAGATCGGTGCATGCGATGCGGGTGAGGTCCAGAATGAACTCCCCGCCAGTGAGTTTCCCGGCAGCACAGTCAATCGCACCGCTTTTGATGACTACAGTGCCCCAATGTTTGTTCAGTAAATTGCGCCCAATCCATTCCACCCGGCTTTCTGTCAGATCGACTGACAGCCTTCCATCCGGCGCA
>JBGSLX010000182.1:0-5286 GCA_041740475.1 Akkermansiaceae bacterium
GTTTCTCCAAAGTCGCAGCTTCCACTTCGTTCGGAACTTGGAAATGCATCACACCGCGCTCGTGCAAATCGAGCGCCGCCAACAGCAGCGGACACGCAAATGACTGCTTCTCCAGCATGTGCGAACCCGCACGCAGCAATGCCACCGCGCGCTCAGCGTGTTGCGGATTGTCTAACAAAACCGAGAGTTTGAGCAAATTTTCAGCAGCGAGATGATTGGGCGATGGCTCCGCTCCGTCGTAATCCTCGCGGATGACCATCAGCGTCTCGCCCGACAACGTGGGCCGCATGACGTAGCCGATTTTTGAATCGTCCCAAAAATCCGCATCGAGTTTCTGCTGAAGTTTCCCTGCCCATTCGAGCCAGCCGCCATCCGGCTCCACCGCGTGCAGTTCGATCAGCCCGGAAATGAGAAACGCGTAGTCCGCAGGAAATCCCTCTGCATTTCCGCGTTGTTGGCGATGGCTGCGGAACAATCGCTGCCCGTCCCACAATTCACGACGGATAAAATCCGCTGCGCTTGATGCGGCGCTCGCCAGATCATCGCGGCTGAACAAGCGTGCGCCACGCGCCAAAGCACCGATGATGAGACCATTCCAAGCTGTCACGATTTTGTCATCGCGGTGCGGTGGCGGGCGCTGGTTTCGCGTTTGCTCCAGCGTGATTTTTGCCACTTGGAGCCGCGCCAGAATTTCCTGCTCCGTGCAGTCGAAAGCCTCTGCGAGCTCATCCGCCATCTTTGCCATGAACAAGGTATTCTGCCCTTCCAGCTCGCCATGTGGATCGCTCTCAGGCCGTGCATTTCCAGTCGCTTCCACGCCGTATGCCGCACAAAAAATCGCGGCATCGCGCGCATCGAGCGTGTCGCTGATTTCTTGCGCAGTCCACGTCCAGAACGCGCCCTCGCGTTTTTCGGTCGCGCCATGATCGGGCAAACTATCCGCGTCTTCTGCGGCATGAAACGCGCCACAAGCATCACTCATGGTGCCGAGCAAGTAGCGGAAAATGCCGTCGGTCACTTCACGGAAATGCGCGTCGCCGGAGATTTGCCATGCGTCCATGTAGGCCATCGCGAGCTGCGCTTGATCGTAGAGCATTTTCTCGTAGTGCGGCACGTGCCAGTAACGATCCACCGAGTAGCGATGAAAGCCGCCGCCGAGATGATCCTGCATGCCGCCCGCCGCCATCGCACGCAGCGTGCGCTCGCTCATTTCCCAAGCCATCGCGCCTTCCGCCGTATCGCGTCCGAAGCGTTCGCAGAGCTGCATCAAGGCACGCACCACAACCGGACGGGGAAACTTCGGAGCGCCGCCAAAACCGCCGAGCTGCGGATCAAACATCGTCTCGCAACGATCCAAATAATCGCCAAATACCCGCGTGGATGGCAGCTCGGACACCTCCGCAATCTCAGCGGCTTCGTTTCTCAAATGTGCAATCGCAGAAGCCGCCGCCGTCGTCATTCGCGCACGGTCGTCGCGCCAGAGCCGGGCGAGTTCATGGCAGACACGCACGAATCCCGGGCGGCCATGACGGTCTTCGGGCGGAAAATACGTGCCGCCAAAAACCGGCTCGCCATCCGGCGTGAGCCACACGCTCATCGGCCAGCCGCCTTGGCCCGTCGTCGCTTGAACGTAGGCCATGTAGGTCGCATCGATGTCTGGGCGCTCCTCGCGGTCCACTTTGATATTGATGAAATGATGGTTCATCACGTCCCCCACCTGTTCATCCTCAAAGCTTTCGCGCTCCATCACATGGCACCAGTGACACGTGGAATAGCCGATGGACAGGAAGACGAGTTTTTCCTCAGCCCGCGCTTTTTGAAACGCCGCTTCGCCCCACGGCTGCCAATCCACCGGATTGTGCGCGTGCTGGAGAAGATACGGCGAGGTCTCGTGAATGAGCGCGTTGGCCATCACAATTCCCCTTCGATCAGATCTTCCAGCGTCTGGCGCTTGCGGACCACCGTGGCGACATCGCCCTCGACCAGCACCTCCTCGGGCAGTGGGCGCGAGTTGTAGTTCGAGGCCATCACAAAGCCGTAAGCACCGGCAGACATCAGCGCGATCAGGTCACCCGGCTGGATGTCTGGCAGCTCGCGGTCTTGGCAGAAAAAGTCGCCGCTCTCACAGATCGGGCCGACCACATCGACGGAGAAACGAGCGTCGGAATCCGCTTGTTTGAGCGGCACGATTTCATGGTGGCCATCATACAGCGCAGGCCGGATCAAGTCGTTCATCCCGGCATCGACGATCTTGAAGGTCTTGGCTCGGCCTTTTTTCTCGTAAAGGCAGCGAGTGATGAGCACGCCCGCATTGCCGACGATGAAACGTCCCGGCTCCAGCAGGATTTTGAGTCCCAGATCCTTGAGACGCGGCACAATCTCACGCCCGTATTGCTCGATGGTCAGCGGGCGCTCGGCCTCGGGCTGTTGTTGCCACCAATCGGGCGCGCCGGATGCCAGAGATTCCTGATAAATGATGCCGATGCCGCCGCCGATGGACCAAAACTCGATGCCATATAACTCCTTCAATTGACGCGCCAGTGGCGAAACTTTTTCCACCGCCTCAATGAACGGCGCAATCGACGTGAGCTGCGAGCCGATGTGCATCTGCAAGCCGCGCAGTTTGATGTTTGGCAGCTCTTTTGCCGCACGTTCGTAGAGCCCGGGGATCGACTCGAAGTCCACGCCAAATTTGTTCTCGGACTTTCCAGTCGAGATGTATTTGTGCGTCTTGGCGTCCACGTTTGGATTCACGCGCACCGCGACTGGAGCGATCATGCCGAGCTCACCTGCGACCTCGTTGAGGTAACGCAGTTCTTCTTCGCTCTCCACATTGAACGAATAAATTCCCTGCTCCAGCGCGAAGACGATTTCATCGCGAGTCTTGCCGACCCCTGCAAAAGTGCAGTGCGCCGGATCGCCGCCCGCCTTGATCACGCGGAACAATTCACCGCCCGAAACGATGTCGAAACCTGCTCCTTCTGCCGCCAGCAGACGCAGCACCGAGAGATTCGAGTTCGCTTTCACCGCGTAAGCCACCTCGTGTTCCACTCCACCGAGCGCCGCATCTAACCTGCGGTAATGATCGAGAATGGTCGTCGCCGAGTAAACGTAGAGCGGAGTGCCGTGATCGTCCGCCAAAGCGGCGAGGTCCACATTGTCACAAAATAGAGAACGGTTTTTATAAGAAAATCCATGCATTGCAGCCAGCACCTAGCCCCCAAATCGCCCTCGGACAAGCCCGGATCCCAGAGTGGAGCGCGGAATTTATTCCGCATCTTTTTCTAGCTAATCATAAAAGCGAAACGCAGAGGCGCTGAGAACGCGGAGGATTTTCGCGGAGATGAAAGGTGGCCGTGTCTTTGAATGAGGCCAGTCATTTTTTGATCCATTCCCAAACCTTTGCTACTCAGCGTTTTCCTCGGCGACCTCGGCGTCTCCGCGTTTCGCTGAAATCAAAACACTGACACGCGAGGAACGCTGAGGAGGCGAAGGAAGATGCGGAATGAATGCCGCACTCCAGTTCTCGACCTCTTGACCGCTGCGCCTTCAAGATGCCGCCAGCGATGCTGGAAACTCTCACCCGATATTTTGGATTCACCGACTTTCGTGACGGCCAAGAACCGGTCATTCGCTGCTTAATGGATGGCAGACCATCACTCGCGGTGTTCCCGACCGGTGGCGGCAAGTCGCTTTGTTACCAGCTCCCCGCGTTGCTGCTTGATGGCCTCACGCTGGTGATTTCTCCACTGATCGCGCTGATGAAAGATCAGGTGGACGCGCTCACCGCGAAAGGCATCGCCGCCGCGCGACTGGACTCCACGCTCGAAGCTGAAGAGTTGCGCGAGCTTTATGAGAAACTCGACTCCGGCGTGATCAAGCTGCTCTACATCGCGCCCGAGCGGCTGGCGAACGAGGCCTTTCGCAAGCGCATCAAGACGTTGAATGTCGTGCTCGTCGCTATCGATGAAGCGCACTGCATTTCCGAATGGGGGCACAATTTTCGCCCAGATTATCTGAAACTGGCGCGCTTCTGTCGCTCGATGAAAATCCAGCGCGTGCTCGCACTCACCGCCACCGCCACGCCGAAGGTCTCGCGAGAAATTCGCCGCCATTTCCGCATCGCCACCGCAGATCATACCCAGCTCAGTTTTCACCGACCCAACCTCGACCTACGCGTCACGTCGTGCGCGGTGAATGAGCGAAAAGCCGTTTTGTTAGACCGCCTCGCCGCCATCGCTGGCCCGGCGGTCGTGTATGTGACGCGCCAAGAAACGGCCGAAGAAGTCGCCACGTTTCTCAAGCATCAAGGCGTCTCCGCCCGAGCTTACCATGCCGGCTTGCCAGACGAATTCCGCGCCGATGCGCAGGGTTCCTTCATGCGCGGTGACACTCGCGTGATCGTGGCGACCATCGCCTTCGGCATGGGAATCGACAAAGCGGACATCCGTGGCGTGATTCATTACAACCTGCCGAAAAGCCTGGAAAACCACACCCAAGAAATCGGTCGTGCCGGGCGAGATGGATTGCCTGCCGTGTGTGAGCTGCTGGCGTGCGGCGAGGATCTCACGGTGCTGGAAAATTTCATCTACTCGGACACGCCGAGCCCGCGTGCGCTGGGCAATCTGATCGACCGCATTCTCCGGCTGGGCGAACTGTTTGATGTCTCGACTTACGATTTATCCGTCACTTGCGACATCCGCACCTCGGTCATTGCCACGCTGTTAGTCTATCTGGAAAACGACGGTTTCATCCAAGCGACTGGGACTTTCTACGGTCGCTACCGGCTCAAGCTCCTGCGCAGCCGCGAGCGGGTGCTGGCTGGGTTTTCCGCCAGCGAGAAAAAATTCATGACCCGCCTGCTCGATCTCGCGAAAGAATATCGCTCGTCGCTGGAATTCGAACCGACGCCCATTTCCAGCGAACTCGGAGTAGCTCGTTCGCGGGTCGTTTCCGCGTTGTCTGCGCTGGAAGCTTCTGGCGATGCGTCACTCGCCGTTTCCATCGTGCGCCAAGGCTACCGCATGACCGGCGATCCCGGAAATTTGTCTGAGCTGGCAGTGCGTTACGCCGAAATTTTCCAGCAGCGCGAGCAAGCCGATCTCGCGCGATTGAACGAAGTTCTCGGGCTCACTTCGCACCGCCAGTGTCTGACGGCTTATCTCACCAAGCATTTCTGCGAAACGCTCCCCACCCCATGCGGCCACTGCGACCGCTGCCGTGGAGTGCCTGCCAAACCGGTGAAACGCCCGCGTTCCCGCAAACCGAGCGATGACGAGTGGTCGG
>JBGSLX010000183.1:0-3038 GCA_041740475.1 Akkermansiaceae bacterium
AAGTCTTGCATTGGCGAATGCTGATAGATTTCTTTCAGAAGCCGCTCCTGAGAAGTCTTCAGCTTCAGCCGCTGATGAAAGTCAATTCCTTGATAGGTTTTTGTGCCATCATCGCTGTTGATGACTTTTAGACTTTTCACTTCCAGCACTGGCTCCTGACCCATACCAGCAGGATGCCACTTTAATATCACTGGCGCATCAAAACTCCTGAGCACCGTAATCCGAATCACATCCCGTTCCTTACCAGTCCCTTGATCCAACCGTGGTTCTGCGCATGCTTTGAGAAAATCTTCACTCAAGAATTCTTCGGACTTCCTGTCTCCGCTTTGATCATTCGTGGCTATTTCCGTCTCTGCGAATGCATCATTCGGTTTCTCGGCCCACGCGAGGACACTGGCACCAAGAAAAACTAATGTGGCTAATTTCGGTATCATGATTGTGGGGCATCGAGTAGATCACTCAGACTAGTAGCAACAGGTAAGATCAAGGAGTGATGTGGCTAAAGGGTTGCGATCATGCGTGGCGGCGGTTTGTAACCGCCAAGCCCATTCCTTTCTTTGGTTAGGCACTTAATACTTCTCGCCGAGCTGGGGCTCAGCGTTCCCGGGGAGGGATGTTCCTCCCTGACGGTAGTGAAGCATTACCTGATGAGCGTGATGTGACCGACGTACTGCTTCGGCTTCGACTTGATCTCCTCTGGCTTAATTTTGTGGCTGGAGACGCCCGCCCCCAGATCCGGGTTATGGAAACTGCCGGGGCACTGGAACATGCCGATTTCCGATTCCCATGAGCAATCTGGGGCTAGCCAGCGGAGTTCGGTCGATGAGCTGGTGGCGCTGGATGGGGTGAAGTCGATGGTGAGGAAGAGCGGCTTGCCGGCATCGTCGCAATCGAAGCGTTCGACGACGGCTCCGGTGGAGGAGGTGATGAGGGCGACTTTGTCCGAATTACTGTTCAGCTCAGGGGCTTTCCAGCGGCGATCAAGACCGGGACTCGCATGCGAATTTACGATGTAACCCTGCACCGCGACAGCATGCACAGCGTGCGGATAGTAAATCGTGCCGTTGCGTGTGGAGATGCACTGCCTGACTCCTCCCGAGCTGACTAGCGAAAGATCTGCCAGACCGTCGGTGCCGAGTTCCTGAATGCACTCGTCACCATCGTACACAAACGTGGTCGCGGGGCCGACTTCTGGGTCGCGGGTGATGCAGCGGCCGAGCGGATCGTATTCGTAGGTGATCTTTGGAATTCCTGCGCGACTGGCGGAAACAAGGCGGCCCTCGACATCATGGACTAGGCTGAGCGTGCCAGTGGCGGTGCCCATGGAGATCAGGTTGCCATTGTCATCCCATTCCAGCGGCTGCGGGCTGCCGGGCCACGTGGTGTATTGGCCCATTTGCTGGTCGCCGGGAGGGAGAGTGGTGAGTTGCTCGTAGCTGCCGGGATTTTCCCCGCCGGTCGCGGAAAGTCGGCGGCCTTCGAGATCGCGGGTGTAGCTGACTTCGCTTTCGATGGCGAGCGGTGTGCCGGAAACAGAGCGGCGGCGGGTGGTGCAAAGGGTGAGATCACCAAGGCGGTTTCTGCCGATGGCTTTGATACGGATCGGCGGCGTGGCGGCGGTGGAAAAGGCGGTGGCGTCGCGGATGATGCGCTGGTTTTCGTCCCGGTGAATGGTCGTGATTGAGAGATCGTTGACGTTGGTTCTCACGCAGTCATCAAAAGTGAAATCCGCAGCGCCGGGAAGGGAGGTCTCGCCATCGCCACGGTATTGGTAGTTGGTGACAATGCCGTTGCCCTGCGTGCGGCGGACGACGCGGTGACCAGCGTATTCGTTCGCGACCACCGGCGGGACTATCGGAACGCCCGCATTGAGTGCGGAAATGGAGACCAGTCGGCCGATTCCATCGCGCGCTTCGGCAAACGAGCGACCATCTGGATAGGTGATGTTAGCGCGGCCACGATGGTTGAAGGTGCTGCTGACGACACGACCATCCTGAGATTCCGAGACGAGGTTGCCTAGGGAATCATAACTACACGCCACGACATGGGTGCCTTGCGATGCACTCGTCATACGACCGATACCGTCGTGAGTGAAGGTTTTCACCGGGGTGGAGGAAACGGGTGCAGTGAGCGGATCGCTGGTGGTTTGGCTACTGGTAAGCTGACCGTTCAAGTTGTGGGTGAAGTTCGTCTTACCGTGATCGACGTGGCCGATGGTGCCGAGGTTGATGTGTGCGTAGGTTCGTGTTTCGAAGGTGCCGTCCGGGTATTCGCAGTGGGTCAAGCGACCGAGCGCATCTGCGCTGTAAAGGGTGTTATGGCCGTAGGAATCCGTGGTGCTGAAGAGTTCACCGGAACGGACGAGACTGCGCGAAAGCATTACGAAGGTGCCGGGAGTTACGGCATCGGCGGAAATTTCCTGACTGAGGGGAACTCCCGACGAGCTGCCATCGTAGGCGCAACGGATGACCATTCCGCCGGGCTCAGTGAAGGACACCGGGCGGTGGAGCGAATCGTAGGAAATGGAGGAACCATTTCCTGTGCCATCGGTGGTCTCGGTGATGCGCCCTCCGGCATCGAGCACGTAACTGACCGTGAAAGTCTTCGATGGAACACCGGCTGCATTGGAGATGTCCGTCCGACTGCTGCTGGTGACGTTTCCGTTTCCGTCGAGCGTCAAGGTGGTGGTGCAGGCACCGTCGCTATGGCTGATGAGGCGACCGGCGCTGTCATAGGAGCAAGTTTCCAACAGGTCGCCATTGCAGGAAATTTGTTGAACCAGCCCGGCGGGCGAGAGGTCGATGGTGGTGACTTCCGGGGTGATCGCACCGCCGGGAGTGAAACGGTCGCAAGTGATCAACTCGTCTTCGGTCTCGAATTCGAAGAAGGCCCTTCGGACGGATATCGAATTGCTGTTCTTCACCCGTGGCCAACGGGTGATGGTGGTTGTTTTTGCCTTCGGCTTGGTCTTAGACGTGGCACCGGGACCGGAGCCAGTGTTATCCTCGTTGAAATCATGAAGTTTCTGCACGGCGGGC
>JBGSLX010000184.1:0-5493 GCA_041740475.1 Akkermansiaceae bacterium
AGTGATCGGCGTTTATGAAAATGACGACCTAGCCGGTCTCGAAACCACCGGCAGCCCGCTCACACCCGTCAGGTGGTCGATGGAAAATCCTCCCCTAGGCAGTTTCCTCGCCGCCACCCAACCGGATGGAAGACCCGCCGCATTCGGCGTAGTCAGTGTTTTGGAGCGCAACCTCCGGGTGACCGACAACGCATTTCTCGGTGTGGTCGGCGCGATGGATTTCGAAGGCGCCGGCGTGAAGATCGCCAAAGTCGCGCCCGACTCCGGCGCTGAGGCCGCTGGATTGGAATCAGGCGATATCATTCTACGCGTCGGCGACCGTCCGATCTCCGGCTTGATGGAATTGCAAAATTCGCTCGTAGGCCGCGAACCGGGCACCACCGCCACTCTGCGCGTTCGTTCCGGAAAAACAGAAAAAGACGTCGAGGTGAAGCTAGGCAACCGCCCGGAACTGCCGAACTTTCCCGGCGACCGGCTGCGCCAAATGGAACGCATGGGCGGCCCCATTAGCCGCGTGCGAGATTCCTTCACTCGTGTGATCCAGACCGACATGCGCCCGCGCCCGAATCAAATCGGCGGCCCTGTGGTCGATCTCAAAGGACGCGTCGTTGGCATCACCATGGCCCGCGCGGATCGCACCCGCTCGTTTGTCATGCCATCCGCAGCCATCCTCAAAGTCCTCGAATCCGAGCCTTCAGACCCAGCTCTCGCGTTGGCAAAAATCGAGCAACAATCGGCACCCGTAGCCGTTCGTGGCACGTCCGCACCCCGCTACCGCACGGTGCCGCGTCCGCAAGGCCCGTCGGAAGATCGTTTGCGCGAGCACCTCGGTGAGATGCAGCGGCTCATGGACTTCATGCGCCAAGAAATGGACGACCTCCAGCAACGCCAATAATCCAGACGAGCAGACAGAGTAGCTGGGTCATATCCTACTGTGGGTTTTTTAGTGGAAAAATCCGTAACCCATTTTGTTGCTCGAAATATAACATTCTATTCACCAACTCCGCCGAGCTGAGCGGATGCGGAGCAGGGCGGAGATCATTCCGAAGGTGTCGCGCGATAGTTTGACTGTGCCGCCTTGTTTCTCGGACCAGTTCACGGGCACTTCGGACCATTTCCTTGATCGATGGTTGAGCGCTGCGAGCAGTTCCGAATCAAAGGCGAAACCTTTTTCTACCAGCAGGGCGTTGATCGCGCGGTAGTCGGCTCCTTTGATCACCTTGGCTCCACATTGCGGATCCGCGCTGCGCAATCCTAACAACAAACGAGTCGCCAATAAGAAACCCCGATGCGCTAGCCCACGCACGAGACTCTCGTTCACTTGTGTGCTCTCGGTGCGTTTGCGAATGCCCAGCACGGATGTTCCAGATTGCACCGCCTGATCGATCAATCCGAACATTTCCACAGCGCTCACGCTGCCATCCGCATCCATGAAGGCGAGCCACTCGGCATCCGGAGCCAATGCCCAAGCCTCGCGCACGACCGAGCCTTTGCCTTGATGTTTCTCAGCAAAATGGACTTCCACCTGTGAGAAAATTTCTGCGAAGCGCAGTCGCAGCCCTTCCAAGCGCTCGTGCTCTTCTGGCCCTGAACCGTCATCCGCGATGATCCAGCGGATCGGCAAATCGCTCGCGGCGAGTGCTTTCGCGAGTGTGATCCCAAAGTCCGCGAGACGCGCGGAGTCCTTCCACACGGGGACGACAAGCAGGATGTTTTCGGGTTTTTCAGGCATGCAGCGCGGTCAATTTAGCGCGGGGATTTGGCATTGCGAGAAGATCGATTCTTTCATCGTATCACGCCACTTGATGAAACAATGCATCATCATCGCATCATGGATCGCTGTTTTGTGCGTGGGCGTTTTTCCGCGCTTTCACGCGTTAGAGGATCGGCCATTTCACGCGGATGAAGCCACCGGTGCACGCATCACCGCCACGCGGATGGAAAGCGGCGGCGGCACTTTTGACCCCAAGCATTATCACGGGCCACTGCTCGCCAACTTTGCGATACCGCTGTGCAAGGCGCGTGGTGAAACGAGCTGGAACAAGCTGGAGGAACACACGCTGCGCATCATTCCCGCCGTGGCTGGATCCTTGCTTTTACTGATTCCGCTCGCGGGACGCAGGCGCTTCGGCGACTGGCCGATGTGGCTGGCTGCAGCACTGATGGCGAGTTCGCCGCTGCTCGTTTACTACAGCCGGATGTTCATTCATGAGCTGCTCTTGGCATTCTTCGGCGCAGCGTTTTTGGGTTCACTGCTCCGTTACGCTCGCTACGGGCTTCCGGGGTTGCTGTTAGGTTTAATGTTTGCGACCAAAGAAACATTTGCCATCAGCGTGCTTGCTTGGTCGATGGCTGGTGCCCTTCTCGCGTGGGAAAATCGCAAGCAGCTTGAGCCACTTGCCATCGCCAAAAGCTGGCGCGTGCCGGTCGTTTTCTCGCTGCTTACCTTTTTCCTCAGTGCCGGATTTTTCTACACCGATGGCTTTCAATATCCACGCGGCGCGCTCGATGCCGTGCGCACCTTCTTTGTGTACGAAACGGTGGACGGACACGACAAGCCACTGAACTACTACATACAACTGCTCGCGCTGCCGCAAAAAGCTGCGGGTCTCTGGTGGTTTGGCACGCCAGTGGTCTTGCTCGCGATCTGGGCTTACGCCTCCACCTTCGGCAAATGCGGGCGATCATCTGAGGTTCGCGCGATCACTCGTTTTCTCGCGTACTCCGCAGTGGGTCACCTGCTTATTTATAGTCTATTCGGTTACAAAACTCCTTGGCTGGTCTGCTTGCTGTGGGTCCATATTTGCCTACTCGCTGGCATCTCTCTTACCCGCATCACGCAGCACAGTCGGCTTACGAAACTGGCGCTGATTACGCTGAGCGGCATCGCAGTGATCACGCAGTTGCAACAAGCACGCGCGGCAACAGGTCGCTTGGCCGCCGACCCTCGCAATCCCTACGCCTATGTTCCAACGAGCCGCGATGTCGTGCGACTGGAGTCATGGCTTGGCGAGTTGGCGAAAGTCGTGCCGGGAGACTCGCTTGAGCCCGTGGCGGTGATCGGCAGCGATTACTGGCCGCTGCCATGGTATCTGCGCTCGTTCGACAAGATCGGCTACTGGAAAGAACCGCCGCCGGAACTTCCTCTTCTGCCGCTGGTTTTCGCGATGCCAGAACACGCCGATTCTGTGGCGCTAGTTCTCGCTGAAACTCACACGAGCTTGCCGCGCGGCCTGCGCGCAGGGGTGCCGCTACAGGTCTCGATCCGAAATGATATATGGAAACTCTGGATGAACACCGAGCCATGACTAACGCTTCACAACCACTGACTAACACGAAGCATTTCAGCCACGAGGCAATGAACACCACGTTCACCATGCTGCTGCGCGGCATCGATGAAAAGAGCGCCAATGAGCTCGCCCGTGAGTGTTTCGAATGCATCGACACCTTGGAGTCTCATCTCAGTCGATACATTGAAAACAGTGAGATTTCCCGCATCAACCACCTGCCAGCCGGTGAAACTCTCTACATCAGCGAGTCCACACACGAATGCTTGTTGTTAGCGATCCAAGCCCATGGCCTCACTGGCGGACTGTTTGACATCACGCTGGGAGCGCGGATTGAACATCGGAAATCCGGCGATTCCGGCCCACCACCACCGATCACTGGCAGCCTGATCGTCCATCCCGATGTGGCGGCAGTCACCTGCATCGAGCCGGGCCGACAGCTCGATCTCGGTGGCATCGGCAAGGGTTATGCTCTGGACCAGCTCAAGCGCATTTTGACCGATCGCGGGATCGAAGACGCACTCGTGACGGCAGGTGCCAGCTCGTTGTTAGCGATTGGATCCAGCGCGTGGCCAGTCGATTTGAAAGCATCCAAGCAGTCACTGCGCATTCAGCTTACAAACGAATCACTCAGCGCCTCGGGCACGTCGATCCAAGGCAGCCACATCGTCCATCCGGCGGGTGATGCGCTTCTTTCTAACCAGCGAGCGACACGCATCTGGGTACAGGCGCCGAGCGCCACACTAGCAGAAATTTGGTCCACCGCATTCATGCTGATTGATCCCAGTGAGATCCGAGAAATCATCGCGGAAGATACCGAAATTACAGCCGTTCATGTGGAGATCGAGGGCAACGTGGAAACCATCACCGCGCCCGAAATATGTTAAAAATCCGCCAGTCAAGAGAGGTGTCCACCACGACGTTTCCTCAAAATCCACGCTGACAAGCTGCGGCGATCATGATTTTCTCTCGCCTATGCAAACTCCGGATGAAGCACGCGCATTGTTAGCCCGTGAACGATTGACCACGCATTGCGAAGCGCTGCAACGGCTCTTGCTCGGACTTCTCGACTCGCAAGGCAGGGTCGCTGAGGAAATCCACGCGATCCGCAAAATGGGGAAATCCCTGCGCGGCGGACTCTCGTTGTTTCGTCTGGAAAAGAGCGCCGCCTTGGAAATCCAAGTCATCGGTCGCCTTCTATCCGGTCCGCGAGATGCGGTCTCACGCCTCAACACATGGAACAAACTCGGCTGGGCGGGTGAGCCGAAACTTTGTGCCGCCATCTTCGGCCTGCTCGATCAACAAACCCACTCGGCCGCCCGGCGACCGCCACCAGAAACCGTCGCATGGTGCGTGGATCGCGTGCATGCCGCGCTCGAAGAATTGCAGAGCTTGCCCGCAAATGATCTGCCGCAACGCATTGCCAAGGGTCTCGCGAAGTTGGAGAAAAAAACTCACACGCGTTGCAAAAAGCTCACGCACCGTGCCGAGGAAGATTTTCACGAAGCGCGAAAAGCGGTGAAAGCGTGGCTAGGAGCACTCGTTTTTCTGCCGCAGCAGAACGTCACGGTAGAACCGATCCTGACAGAACTCGCGGATTGGTTAGGCGATGAGAATGACCTCGCCACGCTCGGCGCTTGGTTGATGAGCCATGGTTTTACCCAGAGGTTTGCGCCGGATTTATGGCAAGCGCTGGCCGCCTCGCGAAATCGTTTGCAGAGCCAAGTGATCGAAGAATCCGCACACCTACAAACCGTCGCGCTCGCCTGAATCCTGCGCTCCGTGGTCTAGCACTCTGACCCGCGTGATTTTTGCCGATTATCCCATGGCGGAGGTTGCGCGGTGGCCATTTTCCAGTATGGGAAGGGCGTTGCCGCACACTGGGCTACACACCCTCAAATCATCATGGCTGACTCATCCGCTTTTTCCCGCCGTCATCTGGGCCCACTGGATGCAGACCGCCTCCCAATGCTCGAACTCACGGGCCATGCCACGCTCGATGCATTGATCGAAGATGCCGTCCCCGGCGGCATCCGCATGCACGCCACGCTCGACCTTCCCGAAGCCCTGCCCGAGCACCTAGCTCTTGCGAAATTGAAAGGCATCATGGGGAAAAATTGCCTGAAAAAGTCCTTCATCGGCCAAGGATACTACGGCACGCACACCCCCGGCGTGATCCTACGCAACATCTTGGAAAACCCCGGCT
>JBGSLX010000185.1:0-41923 GCA_041740475.1 Akkermansiaceae bacterium
TCGCAGACACCGTCCAACCCACCCGCATCATACGCGGCTTGGATCATGGGACGCAGGGCTTTGGCTCGGTCACTCAACATTTGCTGAAATCAATACGCAGAAATTTACTTAAGTTTTCTTAAAGACCTGAATAGTTACATCTTGCGCGGCCCAAGCCATCTCACTAAATCATGCCCATGCGCACGTTGACCGCTCTGTCTGGCACTCTGTTGCTCGCCTCCTGCGTGCTGGGACCGCAGCCCGCTTCGCCAGATGCTCAAGTTCCTGATTCCATCCGTGGAGACTCCGCACCACACGGTCAATCGTTCGGGGATAAGTCATGGCGGCGGGTTTTTTCCGACCCTACGCTGAGCGCGCTGATTGAGCGCTGCATCGTCGCCAACCCCGACATGGTCGCTGCCAGCTACCGCATCGAGCAGGCTCGCGCCAGTGCCGCGAGTGCGCGTTCGGACTGGTTCCCGCAAATCAACGGCAGCGTGGGCGCGACGAGCAACTATGGCTCGGTGAACGCTGGCCAAGCGGCAGCAGGCAATAGCCGCAGTTCTGAAATTTTCGATCTCACCGGACTTTTGAGCTGGGAGTTGGACCTGTGGGGGGGCATCCGCCGCAGCAACGAAGCGGCCCGCGCCCGCTTGATGGCGTCTGAGCATTTACGCGATGCGGTGCAAACCAGCTTGGTCGCCAGCATGGCATCCGCCTACGTCGAGTTGAAAAGTCTCGATGAGCGCCTCGCCATTTCCCAGCGCACCGCCGAGAGTCGCCGTGCTTCGCTCGATCTGGTGACCTCTCTGCGCGATGGCGGAATCGCATCCGACCTCGAAGTCGGGCAGGCGGAATCCTTGCTGCAAGAGGCGCTCACCGCCATCCCGATCACCGAGCAGGCGATCATCGCGCGGGAAAACCAAATCCGTTTCCTGTTAAATGATTATCCGGCTGCGCTCACTCGCGGCGGCAGTCTCGTCAATCTCGACAGTGCAATCCGCATCAAAGGCGGGCTTCCTTCCTCGCTGCTGATGCGTCGGCCAGACATCGCCGCAGCCGATCAATCTTACCAAGCGGCTGTCGCTGAGATCGGCGTCGCAGAAGCATTGCGCCTGCCCAGCCTTTCGCTCACCGGCAACGGCGGCCTGATCAGCAGCGAGTTCAACAACCTGCTCGAAGGAAAATCTGGCGCGTATTCCATCGGTCCGCGCCTGGCAGGTCCAATATTTGATGCTGGCCGCAGCAAAGCTCGCGTGGACGCCGCCAGAGCGCGTGCCGGAGAAGCACTGGCAGCTCATGATCGCGCGGCAAAACAGGCATTTCGCGAAGCGGCTGATGCGCTGACTGCCCACGTCAAAACCGGCGAAATCATCACCGAGCGGTCGCGTCTTGTGGATGCGAATCTCAAGGTTTCGCGGGTCGCAGGTGACCGCTTCGAAGGCGGCGCATCCAGCTATCTCGAAGTGCTGGATGCCGAGCGCAGCCTTTTCCTTTCCGAACTCGCACTCACCGATGCTCGCCGCGACCGCTTGCTGGCCGTGGTAGAAGCATACCGTGCACTCGGTGGTGGATGGAAGTGATCGACATTCAGAATCCCCGCCCCGCCTGTTGCCCATGACCCGTTTC
Organism: Akkermansiaceae bacterium; assembly: GCA_041740475.1. Classification (GTDB taxonomy): domain Bacteria; phylum Verrucomicrobiota; class Verrucomicrobiia; order Verrucomicrobiales; family Akkermansiaceae; genus Luteolibacter. The sequence goes on from JBGSLX010000185.1 coordinate 1,609, forward strand.
CGCCCGTGCATCGACCTCCATCAAGGGAAGGTGAAACAAATCGTCGGCGGCAGTTTGCGTGATGAGGGCGCAGGTCCGGTGGAAAATTTCGTTTCCGACCAATCGCCCGCTTGGTTCGCAAAAACTTTCCGCGACGACCATCTCAGCGGCGGCCACGTCATCAAGCTCGGCCCCGGCAATGAAACGGCAGCCCGCGAAGCACTCGCCGCGTGGCCCGGCGGATTGCAAATCGGCGGTGGCATTTCAGCAGAAAATGCCCGCGAGTGGCTCGATGCGGGTGCCAGCCATGTGATCGTCACCTCGGCATTGTTTGATGAAAATGGCTTATTTCGCGTTGAAATCCTCGATCAGCTCGTCGAGTGCGTCGGCAAGAATCAGCTCGTGATCGACCTTTCGTGCCGCCGCGCCGCACGCGGCTGGACCGTGGCGATGAACCGCTGGCAAACGCCCACTAACATGGAGGTCACCCACGCCACGCTCGACCGCCTCGCGCCGCATTGCGCAGAGTTTCTCATCCACGCGGCGGATGTCGAAGGACTGTGCCGCGGCATTGATGAGGATCTCGTTTCACTTTTGGGAAGCTGGGGAAAAATCCCAATCACCTACGCAGGCGGTGCTGCGAACATGGATGACGTGCGGCTCGTGGAACGAGCGGGTCAGGGCAAGGTGGACATCACCGTGGGAAGCGCACTCGATCTTTTCGGCGGTAAGGGCCTCACTTATCGAGAACTGGTGATGTGGAACCGCAGAGCATGAAACTTTCTCATCAACCTCGAAGTTGCAGAATTGAGAACTCCGGCTAGCATTTTCGGATGATTATGGAAATCACCCACCTCGACCAAGTCGCATTCATTTATGGCATCTCCCCGATCTATTTGCTGATCATGGGGGTGACAATTATCGCAAGCATGCTCATCAGCGGCATGTTAAAGCGGCGTTTTCATGAATATTCTCAAATCCCGCTGCCCATGACGGGTGCTCAAGTGGCAGAGCAAATGCTGCGACAAAGCGGCATCAACGATGTGAGGGTCATCAGCGTCCCGGGCCAGCTCACTGACCACTATGACCCGATCAAACGAACCGTGAACCTCAGCGAACTCGTCTATCATGTAAACTCGGTGTCGGCCGCTGCGGTAGCGGCTCACGAATGCGGGCACGCCATCCAACACAAAGAAGCTTACAAGTGGCTCACGATGCGTTCGAAGATGGTTCCTGCGGTGCAGTTTTCCAGCAAGCTGCTGAATTTTATCATGATCGCAGGTTTTCTCGGCGCAGGCTTGATGCAAAGCACCACGGTGTTGTGGGTCTGGGTGGGTTTATTCGCGGTGACCACCCTGTTCAGCGTCGTGACGCTACCAGTAGAATTCGACGCCAGCCGCCGTGCCTTGATCTGGTTGGACGGCAGTGGATTGGCTGCGAGCATGGAGCATGAAAAGGCGAAAAACGCGCTTTTCTGGGCTGCCATGACCTATGTAGCTGCTGCTGTCGGCTCAGTCGCTCAGTTGCTTTATTTTTTAATGATGGCGCTCAATCGCAGAGATTAAGTGATGCTACACGCCTCGCGCTCGGTGCCACGGCAAGCACCGGGAGCGCGGCGGGGCGCGGTCCTTGCCGGGTTGCACACTTGACACCCTTTTGCCCGCCTGCTTGCCTTCGGCGTTGTCCGGCGGTTCATCGCTCTACGTTGGATAGCGGTCATTGTCCCAGTAATGTTTATGTAGGACGGTATGGCCAATTTTCACTCTCTTCCTTATACCCATGGACTGGACCTCACCGATTTGGTACACCTCTTACATTTTAGTCCTTCTTGGACTTGCCGGTTACGGCTCTCACCGCCTATCGATCATTTTTCTCTACTGGAAACACGCTCGCAAGCGCCCTAAACCACTGCGGATTTTTGAAAATCTACCGATGGTCACCGTGCAACTGCCGGTGTTCAACGAAATGCATGTGGTGGATCGATTGCTGGAATCTGTCTCTAAGCTCGATTATCCGCAGGACAAACTCCAGATCCAGCTACTAGATGATTCTACCGATGAAACGGTCGAAATTTGCCGCGCTGGAATTGAGCGCTTGCAAGCACTTGGTTTTGACGCCCAACACATTCATCGCAGTGACCGCACAGGTTACAAAGCGGGCGCTTTAGAAAACGGCACTCGCTCCGCAAAAGGAGATTTTCTGCTGATTCTCGACGCGGATTTTGTTCCAAATCCCGACCTGCTCCAGAAGACCATCCATTATTTCACCGATGATCAAATCGGCATGATTCAGACCCGCTGGGGTCACTTGAATCGCACTTTCAACGTGCTCACCCGGGTGCAGGCAATGTTCCTCGATGGTCATTTGGAACTGGAACAAACCGCTCGCAATCGTTCGGGCCGCTTTTTCACTTTCAACGGCACCGGCGGAATCTGGCGCAAGTCCTGCATCGCTGACGCTGGCGGCTGGGAGCACGACACGCTCACCGAGGACATGGACCTGAGCTACCGCGCACAACTCAAGGGCTGGCGCTTCATTTTCCTCAATGATGTGGAAACTCCTGCCGAGCTACCGGTGGACATGGATGGATTCAAAAGCCAGCAACACCGCTGGACCAAAGGCTCAATCCAAGTCTGTAAAAAAGTCCTACCAGCCATCTGGCGCGCCGACATCCCGCTTTTCATCAAGCTCGAAGCCACTGCGCATCTTACTTCAAACTTCGCTTATTTGCTGCTCGTTTGCCTCTGCTTCCTGATTTACCCGAATCAACAATGGCAACCAGACTTCGGTAAATTGACATATTACATCATCAACATTCCGATCTTCTTCTTTGCTTCGGTTTCGGTGTTGGTGTTCTACATGGTTTCTCAAAAAGCGCTTCGCCCAGGCTCGTGGTGGCGCGAGATTCCCTATCTTCCGCTGCTTCTCGCGCTCGGCATTGGAATGTCGATCAGTAATGCTAAGGCGGTGGTCGAGGCCCTCTGCAATCACCAATCCGCCTTTGTCCGCACTCCGAAATACGGCATCAGCCACGCCAAACGCAGCGATTGGAAACAAAGCAGCTACAAGGCAATGAAGACCCTGACCCCTTTCGTGGAGCTGCTCTTTGGTTTCTTCTTCCTCTTCGTGGTGGTGGACGCGGCAATGCGCGGTAGCTGGGCATCGGCTCTTCTTTTATTGCCGTTTCCGGTGGGCTTTTTCTACACCTCGCTTTCTTCGCTTTCCCGCATGCTGCCATCCTCTGCTTCTGACACTCCTATGGCCAAGTCTGTGAACCGCAACACCCCGTGAATGCATCATGTCAGGTCGTCAGCCCCCAGCCAACCTGTTGCTTGGATTTTTGAGTTTGCTCGTCGCAGCTCTGCTCAGTGGCTGTGGCACCTCTCCGGTATTCGTTCAAGACACGCATAACAAAATGATCGTCAGTGTGAGCGATCAGAAATTGCTGTTGGTGCGAAATGGTCAGCCAATCAAGACTTATAAAGTCTCCACTTCAAAGTTCGGAGTAGGCGACAAGCCGGGCAGCAACCGGACGCCACTCGGCCACCTGCGTGTGGCCCAAAAAATTGGTTCCTACGCACCTCAAGGCGCCGTCTTCAAAAGCCGCAGACCAACGGGTGAAATCATCGCTCCAAACTCACCAGGCCGCGACCCAATCGTAACGCGCATCATGTGGCTCAAAGGACTCGAAGATCGGAACCAAAACACTTACAGGCGGACGATCTACATTCACGGCACCCCCGAAGAAAAAAACCTCGGTCGCCCCGCTTCATACGGCTGCATACGCATGTCCAGCCGCGACATCGTCGATTTGTACAACCGCGTCGGCTATGGCGCGGACGTCTTCATCATCCGCGACTCGATTCAGATGTACCAACCGAAAAGCAATTCCACAGCGGCGGCCAAGCGACTCGGTAAAAACAGTCGTAGCTAATTTTTGCGAGCAGAGCTCTGCTTTTACTCATCGCTGCCGGTCAATCCTGCGCTCCAACCCAGTCCTTTTTGCTCTTGTGGCAAGGACCGCTGAGGGTGAAATTTCAGGCCATGATATTGATGCGGCTGAATTGGCGACGATGGTGCGCGGTCTGGATGTTAGTATTCGCGCTCATCTCGACAAGCGATGCGTTTGCTCAGCAAAAGTATTTGAAGCTCAATTTTGCTGATGGTTTTGATTTTCCAGTCGGGAAACCCAATGCCGACGGCTACTACAAGGCTCGTGGATTGCGCCTGCGCTCACCCAAGCATTTCGGAGAAGATTGGAACGGTCGCGGCGGAGGAAACAGCGATCTGGGCGACCCGGTTTATGCCGTTGCAGACGGTGTCGTGACCTTCGCTCATAACGTCCGACAAGGCTGGGGCAACGTGGTACTCACCCGCCATGCATACCGCGACCCCGCCTCAGGACAAGTCAAGTGGGTCGATACTCTGAACGGGCATCTGGACCGAATCATGGTCAAAACGGGCCAACTCATCAAACGCGGCCAGCAAATCGGCACGATTGGCACCAACTTAGGCATGTATCCTGCCCATCTTCATTTCGAGATGCGGCACAACATCCACATTGGAATGCACCGCAATGCCTCACCAGACACCCTCGAACACTGGGCAGACCCCACACAGTTCATCAATCGCTACCGCAAACTCAATCGCGAGTGGCGAGCCGCATCAGTGCCGATCGGCACTTACCAGCCATACCAAGGTTTTAAGGGCCTATGAAAGTCGAGTTGCAAACAATTCGTTGAGCATTAGTGTATTGGTTGTTCTGGTGCTTTGCGCATGCACACAGATTTTCAAATTTCTTTACATGAGGAAGATGCGTGTGTCATACGACTACCCGATATTGTTATGAAAACATCACACATCACACGATCATGCGGGCTGCTGTGCGCAGCAATATTGTCGTCATGTGCGCCCCCCGCCGATACCTCCCAAACTCAAGTTTCAAGCGGTGCTAATGCGCAATCAAGCCCCTCCCGCAATGGGGATAAATCGATCAAGAGCGAAATCTTCAACCAGGTGAATGCCTACCGCCGCAGCAAAGGCGTCAAAGATGTCCAGCGCCACGCCGGTTTGGATCGGCTTGCCCAAGAACATTGCGAATACCTTAGGCAAAACCGCGGCAGCTTTTCAATCTACGGCAAAAACGTCAGTCACTATGGCTTCGAAGGTCGCGCTGTTGCGGCTCGCGAACATTACCAAATGCCGAACAGCAGCGAAAACGTAGCGGCCGCCTACAATCCAGGCAGTAATGCCGCACCGGCAGTCATCGCCCTCTGGAAAGAATCCAATGATCACCACAAAAACATGCTCGATACATGGAGCCATGGCGGCGTAGGCGTGGTGGTGGATTCGGATGGCACAGTTTTCGCCACTCAAATGTTTGGTGCCGCGAGCAATTCACAAATGAGATTGCGTGATAAGATGAATAGCTACTGATCCGTGCCTGATCTGTCTCACGAATCCGCGCTGCATGCTCGCGGATTACAGTGCATCGCAGGAATCGACGAAGCGGGTCGTGGGCCGCTCGCAGGGCCTGTCGCTGCTGCGGCTGTCATTCTGCCACGTGGTTTTTCATGCGCGGGTCTGGACGATTCGAAAAAACTCAGCGCAGCCAAACGTGATGCGCTCTACGCTGAACTAACTAACCATTCCGAAGTCGATTGGGCGGTGGCCACCGCAGACTGTCTGGAAATCGACCGCATCAACATCCTGCGAGCCACACACCTCGCGATGCGCCGTGCGGTCGAGTCGCTGGTTCCACGCCCGGACCATTGCTTGATCGATGGCTTGCCGGTGCGTGATTTCCCGATTGGCCACGACGCGATTGTGAAGGGTGACAGCCTCTCGCTCTCGATCGCCGCAGCCAGCATCATCGCCAAGGTCACACGCGACCGCATCATGCTGGAGCTAGATCGCGAGTTTCCAGAATTCGGCTTTTCGCGCCACCAAGGATATGGGACCAAGGAACACCTTGAAGCACTTCGGATTCACGGCCCTTGCCGCCATCATCGTCGCTCGTTTCAGCCGGTGGCTCAACTCACCTTGCCCTTTAACGACGGCTGAGGGCACGTCTCAAAGCCGGAAATGGATCGGCGAATACGGCGAAAATGTCGCCACCGATTTCCTCCGCGCCTCACGCTGCCACATACTCGCGAGAAACTTCAAAGGCCGGCGCGGTGGAGAAGTGGACGTCATCGCCCGCGATGGAAAAATCCTGCTCTTCATCGAGGTGAAAACCCGACGCAAAGACGCAAAAATCCGCCCACTCGATGCGGTGAACCAATCCAAACAAGCGCTCATCGAGCGCGGCGCGAACGCATGGCTCAAGCGCCTCGGAACCCGCAATCTGCCGTGGCGCTTCGATGTCATTGAGGTATGGCTCGCGGACGGTGAAAAACCGCGAATCAACCATGTGAAAGACGCGTTTTGAACCAATGAGTGGAAGAAATTCTTCACAACGAAATCAGCGAAAATGGCGAAAAAAGAAGGAGTAAGTTTGAGCAGTTTCTTCGCTCTTCCGGTGTTATAAAACCGAGACTTGGATTTTCTTTTTTTGAGGCCTTTCGCGGATTTCGTGGTTCCTGCATCAGGTCACTCAGTCGCCATGCGGACTTCATCAGCGATGATTTTTAACCCGTCGCGCACGACCGATTCGTCCATGGCGTAGGAGACGCGGATGCATTCGTCGCGGTGTTTCCAGTCTGGCTCATCCAGTCCGTAGAAAAAGTAGCTTCCGGGAATGATCAGCACGCCACGTTTTTTCAGGCGATGGTAAAGCTCCTTGGAGCTGATTCGCAGGCCCGGAAAACAGAACCACAGAAAAATCGCGCCTTCACTGCGATGAACCGACCACTCGAAGTTTTCCCCGAATGCTTCCGCCGCCGCTGCCAGCGCGAGGCCGCGTTTATCCTGATAGAATGGCCTCACCACCTCGCGGCTGAGCCGCAAAATCTCGCCGGACTCCACCAGCGGCATCGTGATTTGCTGGCCGATGTTCGGATTGGACAAGCCGATCACCGCACTCATCGAGCCCAGCGCGGCGATGATTTCCGGCGGGCCGATCACGATGCCTGTGCGCGTGGCCGGAAGACCGAGCTTGGACAAACTATACGTCAGCACGCAGTGCGGTTGCCAAAACGGCGTGGCGTCACCAAAAATAATCCCGGGAAATGGCGCTCCGTAAGCATTGTCGATGATCAGCGGAACGCCGTGGCGCTGCGCGAGATCGGACAAACGAGCGATTTCCTCATCGGTGAGCACGTTTCCGGAGGGATTTGTCGGTCGCGAGGCACAGATCGCGGCAATGTCCGGCGTGATTTCCAAGCGCTCGAAATCGACGCGGTATTTGAATTCGTGTGGACCAGTTTTCTCGATCAATGGCCGCGCGGCGCGAAAAATGGACCCATCTGCACCTTGGTCCGAGTAGCCGATGTATTCCGGCACCAGCGGCAGCAGGATTTTTTTGAGCGAGCCGTCCGGCATCCGGCCAGCCAGCAAGTTGAACAACATGAAATAAGCGGTCTGCGCCCCGCTGGTGATGGCGATGTTTTCGGGGCCGATATTCAAGCCGAAGGTCCGGCGAAAAAGTTCGGCCACTGCCGCCAAAAACCGCGGATTGCCCTGCGGCGGGTCGTAAATCGCCAAGGCGCGGTCCGTTCCGCCGGGTTCTGCCATGAGTTCGGCAAGCCGCCGCTGCCAAACTGCCTGCATTTCTGGAATCCGCGCCGGTTGGCCGCCGCCTAGCATTTTGAGATCCGGCCCACCGCTCGCCAGCGCATGGCCCAAATCGTCCATCAACTCACCGATCCCGCTGCCGCAGCCCAGATGGCGGCCCATTTTTGAAAATTCATATGACATGCCCGATTGCCGTGTTCTAGTCTGCGGCGTCTCACACAACAACTCCTTAAACTATCATGTCCATTCAAGTAGGCGACCAAGCCCCCGATTTCACTCTCGTCACCAAAACTGCCGAGGGTCCACAACTTGTTCATTTAAAAGACCTTGTCGGAAAATCCAACATCGTTCTGTTGTTCGTGCCGATGGCCTTCACCGGCGTTTGCACCACAGAATTCTGTGACATTTCCGCAGGTATCAAAGATTACGAAGACCTCGATGCCAAGGTGCTCGGCATTTCCGGTGACAATCCCTTTGCACAAGCCGCCTGGGCGGAAAAGGAAGGCATCACCATTCCACTTCTCAGCGATTACGAGCACGCCGTAGCCAAGTCCTACGGTGTCGCTTACGAGCAATTCCTGCCCGAGGCCAATCTGATCATGGGCGGTGTGCCCAAGCGCTCCGCTTTCGTCATCGATAAAAATGGCGTCGTGCAATATGCCGAGGTGCAAGAACACCCGAAAGACTTGCCTAACTTCGATGCAGTGAAAGACACGCTGCGCGGTCTAGTTTGATGTTAGCCCTCACTACGGAGTGCACGGCGCACTCCGTAGTGAGGCGGCAGCAGTTCAGATTTTTTTGGGCATACCAACTGCTTTCTGATTGCCATCCGCGCATTCTGGCGTGAGAACCGCGCCACGGAATAGTCAACATTTCCAAAGTAATCGATGAAACTAAAGAAGTTTGTCAGCATCTCAGCATTGGTGATCGCGGGATGGCTTGGGTTCACATTCATGCACGAAGTGCCCACCCAAGCTTACCCGAGACTCGACAAACACACCGCAGACACTCGCAAAGCATCGACTTCGCAGCCGATGGAAATGGCGAAAAAATCGGATCGCGCCCAACTTTCATCAATTTCCGTCTCGCACTGAATCCCGGGCGCTGCCTAGTCATTTGCATGACTGAAAAACCAATCATCTGTGACACGAAGCCGCTCGCACTCGAAGTAGAAGCAGGCGTCCATTGGTGGTGTTCCTGCGGCCGTTCCACCCACCAACCTTTTTGTGATGGCTCGCACAAAGGCTGCGGAATGCAGCCGGTGAAGTTCGAAGTCGCCCAAAAGAAAACCATCTGGTGGTGCCAGTGCAAACACAGCGCAGGCCCGCCACTCTGCGATGGTTCTCACAAAAACCTGCCAAAGGCAGACTGAGTCAAAAATCCGATAGAGGCTTTGCAGATTAGCCGGAGTGGCTCGCTCCGGGAGCCATATCCCGCATCGGCGGCTTGAGCCGCTTGTGCGATTCATGGCGCTAAGAAAACGCCACTCCTAACGGCAAACTGTCCTTGCCGTCATCGGAGGCCGCCCATAGAAGCTCGGCCATGAATTCGTTGCCGTATCATCTGTGTCTAATAGCTCTCGTTCTGAGTTCCTGCGCTCCTACGGGTTTGCCGCGTGCCGAGGGGCCGCAAGAGTCGGCGGTGCGGTCACTTGAGAAAGCAGAATCTTCCAAATTGAGTGCGGAGCAACGCGCCGTTGATTATCTCGAAGCGGCGAGTGCAGCAGCGGCTTTGTTGGATTCTCCGGCTTCCAATGAGGCGGCGCGCATCGTTTACAATCGAGCTGTTAGCGGTCTCACCTTACTGCTCCACGAGTCTGACGATGGGCAACTTTGGAATCGCCCGCGGACTTTTGCCTCTGCTGATAAAACCTATCGTCTGCGTTTCTCAAAGGCCACAAGTGATGGAATCTGGGATCCGGCGTATTTCACTTCATTCACTCCCGCTAACGAGGAGGACCTCAAAACCATCAAGAAGCGCAACACGCAGGATGGCATCGGCGCGGCACTTGTCGGCGTTCGTAAAACGGAACCGTTGGAAGCCTTTTCTCCTGCGGTGGGTGTAACAGCGCCTGTCACTGCGGTGCTCGACTTCAAGGGAAATGATGTGTCACTCACCTTGATCGATCCTTCGGTCAAGACTCGCTCGCGTGTGGCTGGAAAAGACCGTGCACTAGAGGCAGATTTTTCTGCTCCTCTCGCATACTACCCACAGAAAAACGATATCATGGAAGGCTTGATGGGCGCGATTCATGTGGCGAATCACATGCAAATCACCGGTCTCTACAAGCTCCAACCTTATGACCCGGATCGCATCCCGCTGGTCTTCGTTCACGGCCTGATCTCCACACCGCGCATGTGGCGCAATGTGATCAACGAGCTGGAAAGCGATCCAGAACTGCGTGGGCGTTACCAAACATGGGTTTTCGCGTATCCCACCGGAAACCCGCCGCTGTATTCTGCACTCCGGCTGCGTGAGGAATTGGCAAAATTCTATAAAAGCCACCCAGATGCGCGTGATGCGGTGTTGGTCGGTCACAGCATGGGTGGGATTTTATCTCGCACGCAAGTGACCACCGTCACCCGTGAGGACTGGGACTTAATTGGTAAGGATAAAGCCAAACGTTTCTTCGCAAATGTCACGCCGGACGATTTGGTTCACCGCTCCACCATTTTTTCCGCCAACCCGCGCATCGACCGCACGATTTACATCTGCACTCCGCATCGCGGCAGTGAAATGGCGGTAGGCAGCATCGGCGAGCTGGGAGCGCGCATGATCGCCCTGCCCGCCAATCTTGCTACTAGCCTGACCTCCACACTCGGGGATTCCTTGGCCATCATCACAGGCAATGCCAAACGGATGCCCAACAGCGTCGTGGGCCTTTCACCGTCAAATCCGAGTTATGTCGTGTTAGATAAATGCCCGATTGAAGCACCGCACCACTCGATCATCGGCGATCGTGGAAAAGGCGACTCTCCTAACAGCTCAGACGGCGTCGTGAAGTACTGGAGCTCAAGCCTCAAGTCTGCAGATTCCGAACTCATCGTTCCCGGACCGCATGGTTCTTGCGAGCTGCCCGAAACGATCCAAGAACTCCGGCGGCTGCTACGACTGCATTTGAAAGAAAATTGAGCGCATTACTGGGTCCACGCGAATGGCAGTTGCTGAATGCTGAAATGATCCAGAATTGGGTTCTTCTCGCGCACTTTGGGGAGCAGAAATTCGCTGCGTTTTTTAGGGAGAGGTGGGGTAGGAAGACTGAAATTGTGACAGAATTGTCACAATAGAGGGGTTGTCGTTGGCAGGCACAGTTTAAGTGATGCAGATATGGCTAAATTGAAATACTATGTTTTCGGACTGGGTTCGTGCGTGCTGTTTGCCGACGTTGCCATCTCCGCAGTGCCGAACATCCTGCCCCATCAAGGCCGAGTCACGGTGGATGGGATTCCTTTCACTGGCAGTGGTGGATTCAAATTCCTGCTCTTCACGGATTCCGATTCCAACCACGCTTCGGGTAATGAAGTTGCAGTTTGGAGCCAAGATAGCTCGGCACCTACCAGCACCGCCGAACCTGCGGGACAGGTGATCCTGCTCGTGGAAATAGGCCTCTATTCGACTGGGCTGGGCGGCTTCGGACAGGCGGCATTGCCCAGCAATCTGGTGCCACCAGATGGTAGCCAGTTGTTTCTCCGAGTTTGGTTCAATGACGGAGTGAATGAGTTCGAGGCGATGATGCCAGACCAGCCGGTTCTTGCGGTTCCTTTCGCACGACATGCCGCCGGTATCGCGGGCAACCTCAATCTCGGCACAAGCTCGCTTGCTGCTGGAATGATCTCAGTCGGCAGTTCTCCGAATGCGGTCACGATGTCTGCTAGTGGATCAGGGCTGGTTATCAATAGTGGCTTGGAGGTTGGACAGAACCTACAAGTCCTTGGCGACTTCGAGGTCGAAAACGACATTCGTGTCGGCGCGTTTGATTCTCACGTTTCACCCGGCCTAAACAACACGTATGACCTCGGAAACAATTCTCTGCGTTGGAGAAGTCTGACGCTCGGCACCGGCGGGATTAACCTCGGCACACCCACCCAACAGGCGACCTTCAATTACAACACGGGCACCCAGACGGTAACACTCAACCGCAATCTCTCGGTCAGCGGATCACTCAGCTTCGGCAGCATCAACCTTCCGTCTAACGTGATGCTCGAAGGCGAAAATATCTCGCTGCTCAACAACAACGCCAACTACCTCTCCAGCATCGCCGGGCTGAAAATTTCGCAACTCGATAATGATGCCAACTACCTATCGAGCATCGCGGGATTGAACATCTCGTTGCTCACCAACAATGCGAACTATCTCACAAGCATCGCCGGGCAAAACATTTCGCAGCTCAACAATGACTCTAACTATCTGACGAGCATCTCGGGACTGAACATTTCATTGCTCAACAACAACCAGCAATATACCCGCCAGAACGCGGACAATACGTTCACCCAGCTCAACACATTCAACAACCGCGTCGGCATCGGCATGGCTCCAACTGCAAACACGGCGCTCGCGCTCACCAAGACCAGCGCCGGTGGCGATACCTACAATCTCGTGCTCAACTCTTTTTTCGGCAGCGGTGATCCATACTACCGCTGGGCGCTCGATGTGGGCAGCCATGATATCGGCTCGCGCGAAGGGGATTTGAGGTTGTGGTACGACGGCAGCGGTAGCGGCGTGGGAGTATTTGCCACACGGGGGTATTTCGAGCGCATTGACGGTTCCTACAATCAAACTTCGGACCGAAGGGTCAAAACGGATATCGAACCACTCGGTCCAGTGCTTGATCGTGTGATGACGGTGGGCTTGCGGCAATACCGCCACATCGATCAAGAGCCGGATGAACTCAAACGAATCGGCGTGATTGCCCAAGAGTTGAAAGAAGTGTTCCCTGAGTTCGTCTCTGGCGAGGAAACGGAAAACGACGTGATGGCCGTGAACTACGGCGGGCTTAGTACAGTCGCAATCAAGGCGATCCAAGAGCAGCAGCAAATGATCGACGCGCAGCAGAAGGTGATCGCAGATCTTTCGGTGCGCCTTGAGCGTCTGGAACGCCAAGATGACGAAGCATCGAACACTGTGGAACGATGAAACGAATCTTCCCAATCGGTATCGGCATCTGTGCGCTCATCGCACCTGCCACGGCAGAAGTAAGCTTCGAGGTCGTGGCTCGTGTTGGCGATGCGGTTTCAGACATCCCCGGAGCCACGGTGGCGACACTTCAAGAAGCGACGATCAACCATCGCGGTGATGTCGCATTTGCTGCGAGGGTGAGTGGCGGTGGGGTGCCTATTTATGGGACAAATGTGGTTCTTTTCTCCGGTGATGATGGTCTGAAATCGGTGCTGGTGTCCGGCGAGAACTTACCAGGCGGATCCGAAATCGCTGGCATCGTGAATGCTCCGGTGATCGTGAATGCAGCAGGGCAGGTGCTCATACGAAGCGCGACTACTGCGGGCGCTGCACTGTTGGTGGCGGATGTTGAGGGGGCCGCCGCAGTGGCGTTGGACGGCTTGGTGCCGGAAGAGGCCACGGGTGCGGAATTTTCGCTCGCATCGTTCGGGGCTTCGGATCTTGCGCTGACTGATTCGGGCGATGCGGTGTTTCGAGCCATTCTAACTGGCGGTGCTATCAGCAACTCAAACAACGAATCCTTGTGGCGAGCTTCTGGCACATCGCTTCTGCAAATTGCACGAGAGGGTGGTATCTCACCGGCGGGTTCTGAAGTCGGTTACGGATTCTCCGCGTCTCCTCTCCAGTTCCAGCCTGTCATGACCTCACGCAGCGGAGTTCTCGCTTACACTTCACCGTTGTCTGGTGCCGCTGTGACAAATGGCAACGACCAAGCGCTATTCACCTCAGGCTTCGATGGTGCGCGCGTTCTGGTGCGGGAAGGTGAGGCCGCCATCGCACTAGGGCTCCCTGGTAACGCCACGCATCGCCCGGATCTGACCGCCAATCGCGCCATCAATGCTGCGGGCGACGTCGTTTTTGTCAGCACACTCGTCGGCACGGGCATCAATACCACTAACGATTACAGCGTTTGGCTCGCATCGCCGGACGGCCCGTCAACGATGCTGCTGCGTGAAGGGCAAACTCTGCCGAATCTTCCCTTTGATGTGCAAATGTCGAGCTTGCCATTCACCCAGTTTCCGCAGCATGTCGGGATAAATTCCGATGGCGAAGTGGTGCTCACCGTGATGCTTAAAGGGCTGGTCGCAGCCGCTAACGACAGTGCGCTTTACGCTCAAGTCGGAGGTGATCCTCACATCATTTTTCGTGAGGGCGATCTAGTGCCCGGTCTTGGAGGCGTTTTATTCGGCTCTGCTGTCTCCGCTCGGCACGCGATCAACCGCTACGGCGAAATCGCGATTTTCGCTCCGCTCACAGGCCCGGGGGTGAACTCCTCCAATAATGAATCGCTGTGGCTGTGGTCGGAAGCCACAGGACTGGAAATGATCGCACGAGAAGGTTCTGTGCTGCCGCTCGTGGGTGGACTGACGCCAGTTCTCGGCACATCGCTCACACCGGATCATTCGCTAGGCGATGACTCTGCAAACGGAATCTGGTTCAACAACCGCGGCGAGTGGGTCTTTAAAACTCTGCTCGATGGTCAGGACGCATTGGTGAAGGCCTCGATCCAGCGCGTTGGCATGGCGGAGCTGACCCACGTAGGCTGGACCAGCGGCGTCACCCGGACATCGGCTGGGATCTATCAGGCCGACTTCTCATCGGATCCGCTCGGTGGCGGCACCGCGTCCGGCGGAAACGTGGACGTCAGTTATGGGTTTGCTGGACAAGTGACGATTCCCATCGGCCTCGTCGCGCAGGGTCTGCCGATGTCGTTGGCGGAAATGACCGGAGCCGCGCCAGAACTCGCGCTTGAGTTTGACGATGGGTCTCTCGCAGCGGTGGAATCGCCATTTGTGAGCTGGTGGGTGGATAGTGGTTCCGCCACTTTTTTCGCCGAAATCGGATCACTCGTTGCAGGTCCCGTGTTTCAGGATGAGACGGTTTGGCTAAACTATGCGCTCGGCGGCTATGTCGGCAGCTCGACACTCGCGGTGACTGATTCCGTGGCGGATAATTTCGGTACGTACGCTGGCGATGGCCTAGACGACGATTGGCAGGTTTTGTGGTTCGGCCTTCCGCCCGCATGGTCTGCGGCCCCGAATGCGAATCCTGACTCCGACGCTTATGACAATCGCTTCGAGTCACTCACTGGCACCAACCCGACGGATGGGAGCGATTTTCTCACGGTCTATCTCGACGAGTTTGGTGGCGGTTCCGCGACACTTCGGCTTTCGAAAATGATTCCTGGCACGCGCTACGGAGTGCGGCGCTCGGTGCTTCTCGGTGACGCGAATGACTGGCCCGAAATCATGGCTTTGGAAACGCCGTTCGAAATTGAGAATGAGCCGTTAATCGATCCCGACGCGCCCGCCGACCGCGCATTTTACCGGATCGAGCCGACGCCTGTTGCGCCTTAATCGGTTGATTCGGTTCCACGGCGATTTCCGCATTCATCCTTGGTGATACGAGTTTTCACTGTCTGTATCGCGCCGAGTTCCGTTTTGGAAATTCTCGCCACAGACAGAATTGCCCGTGGGTTTTCTCAGATATCATAATTTTCCCGAAATGAAGAAACACACGCGCGCGCAGATGGTCGGGTTGGCCGCACACCTGTACAACAAACGTAAGCACATCCTAAAGCGCTGGCGGGAGGCCACCGAGGATGCGCCCGGGGTCACGATTGCTTCGTCTTTGACCCGCGTTCAATTCAACGACCACATTCCGGGAGTTCTGGATTCTTATAAACGCATCTTGCTGGCGTGGCCAGCGCCGCCGACTGCAAGGTCGAAGAAGGACGAGAAGAAACAAATCATCGAACACGGGCTTCAACGTTGGCAGCAGGGCTATCAACTGCGGGATCTTACCCGCGAGTGGGGCCATCTGCACATGAGTGTGATGGAGGAACTCGATCATTACGAATTGGCGAATCCTACGCTGGAAACGTCAGTCATCACTGGCGCGCGCCATGCTTGGTCGCAGTTGTGTTGGGACGGCATCAGTGACAGTTCCACCCAATATTGGCACTTGAATCAAGCGGAGGCGACGGGCCACGTGCGCGATCTGGAGCAGGCGATGGAGATTTTGAGCAAGCTAGACCAGACCCGAGCGGCGGCGTGGCGTGAAACGGCGCATGACCTGCAAGGTGGGCTGGGCTTGGTGACGCTCGCCAGTTCGGTGCTGGATCGCGACGATCTGTCAAAACCAGCGCGGCTTGAGTTTTCTGATCTGGTGCAGCGTGGTGTTTCCTCTTTGCGTGCGATGTTGAATGATTTCATGAGTCTCGCGCGACTTGATGCCGGACTGGAAAAACGCAATGTCACCACTTTTGACGCGGCTGCACTGATGATAGATTTCTGCACCACTTCACAACCGTTGGCCCAAGCTCAAGGCTTGTATCTGAAAATGGACGGGCCTGACACGATGGCAGTCGAGGGCGATTCCACGAAAGTCCAGCGCATCCTCCAGAACTTGCTGCTCAATGCCCTGAAATACACCGAGCGCGGCGGCGTGACGGTGACCTGGAACGCCGTCTCGGACTCACTCACGGACAATTGGATGTTTTGTATCCAAGACACTGGCCCCGGACTCCATGAAGACCCGGATGCCGCGCCGCTCGCGCACAAGATCCATGAATCGACACAAACTGCGCAAGAAGCAGAAGATTCACATCCAGAGGACAAGACCAGCGCCGACCCCGCTAAGGCTCCCACTCAGCCCTCAAGATCCGACACACTACCTGACAGCCTAACTCCAAGTGAAGGCGTGGGACTTTCCATCGTGAAACGTCTATGCGAACTGCTAGACGCCAGCCTCGACCTAGAAACCAGTCCCGGTAAAGGTTCCACATTTCGCATCATTCTACCGCGATTCTACGCAGACAGCGAGAAAACATAAGAGTGGTCTCAAATGCACATGCCCGGGAACGCTAAGTCCCAGTTTGGCCTCTCGGCAAAGGTTGCCTCAGGCTCATCGCAGTAGGTTCATTGCAGTAGGGACAGCGGAACTGTTCGGTGAGCATGATCGCGAGCGCTACCCTTAACTGATAACTTCCAAGCATGGGCCTCGCATTGCGGTGCGTTGCGCAGCCCATCGGCGCGAGGACTGGAGTTCGACACAAGGGGCATCCCGCATGAGACGCGGCAATCCTTTGAACAATCAGCAACAACAGGCTAAGTCCCACAAAGATCGATCCAAATATCATCAGTTGCCCATCACTAGCAAATAACGAAGTCAGTAATAAGCCGATAGCGGTAATGATCAGCAGTCGATTTCCTACTAGCAGTAGGCTTGCGAAGCGCAAACGCCAAGCAGCCGAGCGGGAACTTGGATGATGCATCAGGGTGTTGCTCCTTGAGAATGGTATGAGGTATTCGTATTCATGTTAGAAGTCAGAATCACATTGCGGGCATCGCGCTGTAAGCCGATGGGGTGGACTCTGAGTTCCTCTTATCGTTACTGTTTCTGGATGGGTGGTGATTTCCCTTATATGAACAGCAAGCAAGTAAGCTAATGGCGCCGAAACAGAGGAGACGAAGTATTAATGATTTCATGAGGACATAATGATAGTTAGGAGTGCTATCGAACTTATAACGACATAATGATGACCGATAACTCATCTGTGACTATGGGGTATATCCCTGACATGATCTTGGAATTGGTGATTACAAAACTTTGAAAAACCGCAAATGATATCATGGTGAAAAATGCGTGCTTGCACTTAGTGTCGAAGATTTTCAGCATTAGACACTCGCATGGACTCACACCTAAAAACCACACGTCGTTCATTTCTTAAATCGTCACTCGGCACCGCCGGTGCTTTGTTTGCCGGACCGCAAATCGTCCGTGCCGAAACACTTGGAAACAATTCCAAAGCCGGTGCCAATTCTCGCATCGGCATGGGCTTCATCGGCCTGGGCCTAATTTCACAAGGTCACGTCGGCTCGTTTCCCGGCATGAAAATGGTGCAGCCCATCGCATTGTGTGATGTGCGCGCCGGAGCTCTAAAAAATGCAGCCGAAAAACTGGAGAAAAAGGGCCACAAAGACCTCATGCTCACGGACCAGTATGAAAAACTACTAGCCAATAAAGATGTGGACGCTGTCTGCATCTGCACGCCGGATCACTGGCATGCGGCCATCGCTCTTGCCGCGATGAAGGCAGGCAAGGACGTGTATGTGGAAAAACCCATGACTCTGACCATTGAGGAAGGCAAAGCGCTGGTAGCGGCTGAGCAAAAATACAAACGCATCCTGCAAGTGGGCAGCCAGCAGCGTTCGGGTGTACATTTTAGAATCGCGGCCAATCTGGTGCGCAATGGCATGATCGGCGACATTAAGGAAATTTACTGCCGTCTTGGCAATTTCCCGCAGCCGCCAGAAAAAGAGGAAATTGTCGCCGTGCCTGAGGGCTTTGATTACGACCGCTGGCTCGGCCCAACTCCGGTTTTTGAATATTCAGACAACCGCGTTCTCGGCAATTACGGCGGAGGATGGCGCTGCTACTGGGAATACGGCAGCCGCAAATTTGGTGACTGGGGCGCTCACCATTTTGACATCGTCCAGTGGGCGCTTGGGCGTGACGATACGGGTCCTGTCGAATTCATCCCCGCAGGTTACAAGGGAGAAAAACACCACCATTTTCGTTACGCGGACGGCATCACCGTTTGGCGCGACAAGAAAAGTGATAGTAAAGGACACTCGATCCATTTTATCGGCACAGAAG
This sequence comes from Akkermansiaceae bacterium, assembly GCA_041740475.1. Taxonomy (GTDB): domain Bacteria; phylum Verrucomicrobiota; class Verrucomicrobiia; order Verrucomicrobiales; family Akkermansiaceae; genus Luteolibacter. The sequence continues at coordinate 20,098 of JBGSLX010000185.1, forward strand.
GTGAGGTTTACGTTGACCGCGGAAAAGTCGATGCCTCATCGAAAGATCTGCTCCGTCACGAGTACGGTTCGAATGATGTCCAAGTGTACGAGTCCACCGATCACCGCGCGAACTTCATTGAATGCATCGAAAGCCGCAAGCCGACGATTTGTCCTGCGACCGTGGGTCACCGCACCGGCACGATTTGCCAACTCGCAGCCATTGCCCAACGCCTAGAAACGCCTCTCAAGTGGGATCCGAAGGCCGAGCAAGTTGTTGGCAACAAAGAAGCTGCCGCCATGCAAGACCGCCCGCGCCGCAAAGGCTACGAAATGCCCGCTTGAGGAAACGAGCCGTTGCAGCCGTTTTCCATGTTTCCTAATGCATGGAACGCTCAAAAAATATGCCGCGTGTTTTTTTAATGACACGCTCGGCAAAGTTGTGATCTTGCGCCCATTTTTCGAGTTTTTTTCAGGTTTCGCGATTCCCCCGTGACCGACCTTGGTTAAGGGCTTGCCGGATGCCGGGTTCTTGAGAACAATTTTCACCTCGTAGGCGAATCTGAAAGCTTACGCCCGTCACGTTCAGGTGACCCATTTTTTATGAGCAACGAATCCATCAAGCCCATCAACGTCGCCGAGGAACTCTCGCAATCGTTCCTCGAATATTCGATGTCGGTCATCATTTCCCGGGCACTTCCTGATGTGCGAGATGGGCTGAAAACCCCGCAACGCTTGAGACACATTTCTGTAGATCACGCATCGGTACTAGACTCCTAGAAGATCGTTTTCAGTCTGTCTGTTTTTGTGCCGCCATGAACCCGTCTGACATACTTACCAAGGAAAGAATCATCACTGCCTTGGAAACTCTCAACAATCGTCTCTCCGAAAAAGGTGTGACTGGCGAGCTATGCATCTATGGCGGAGCCGCCATGATTCTGGCCTTCGACGCCCGTGAATCCACCCGAGATGTGGATGCGGTCTTCGTTCCAAAAACGAAAATCTACGAAGAAGCCGCGAGAATTGCCGATGAAATGAATCTTCCGATTCATTGGCTCAATGACAGCGTCAAAGGATTCATTTCGGAGGAAGGCGATGTCACCACGGAGGGAATGCCCCAATGGGAAAGCCTACGCATCATGCGTCCGACCACCCGGTATCTTCTCGCAATGAAATGCATTGCCGCACGGGTTGCGGAATATGACACCGTTGGAGACAAGAAAGACATCATCCACCTATGCAAGGATCTCGGAATGTACACCGCCGAGGAAGTTTTTACTCTTGTTGAGGAATATTACCCATCCCCAAGAATCCCTGTTAAAACACGGTTTTTTATCGAGGAAATCATCGGCGAAATGGAAAGAGGTGACTCATGATCGCGACGGCTTCAACCATTCGTGAAAAGTTCGCAGGCATCACCGATACCGAAACTTTCGGCTACAGTCTGCGCGACTTCCTTGATCGTTTTCGGGAGGCTCCTACTTATGAATTAATCGCAGAAGAGCCCATTTTGCTGGAGCCGTTTCTCAGCGATGGCGGACGTGCCGATGCATTTCTTGCATCGACCGCCGCATATCTCGCGCACCACCATCAGCTTCCGGTGCCAGAATGGGCGAGTGGCAATTCCCGAGCTTTGGAAAAACCATGGTTCGCCGCGAAAACCCATAATCTCAGAATGATACTCCTCCAAGAAAGCCCGACCGCTTTCCGCATCCGTAACCTCTTCGTCTCCGCCAACGCACTCTCAAGAGCCTGATCTTTTACCTTTTTATGAGCAACGAATCCATCAAGCCCATCAACGTCGCCGAGGAACTCTCGCAATCGTTCCTCGAATATTCGATGTCGGTCATCATTTCCCGGGCGCTTCCTGATGTGCGAGACGGGCTGAAACCCTCGCAGCGCCGTGTGCTTTACGCGATGCGCCAGCTCGGCGTGACTCCAGGCAAAGCTCACGTGAAGTGTGCCAAAATCGTCGGTGAGACGATGGGTAACTTCCACCCGCACGGCGACCAGTCGATTTACACGACGCTCGTCAACATGGGCCAGCCGTGGTCGATGCGCGACACGCTCGTCGATGGCCAAGGAAACTTCGGTTCGGTTGAGGGCGATTCCGCAGCGTCCATGCGATACACCGAGGCACGTCTCCACCAGCTCGGCATGGCGATGATGGAAGATCTCGACAAGGACACCGTCGATTTCCAGCCGAACTACGATGGCTCGCAAGAAGAGCCTACCGTGCTGCCCTCCGCATTTCCCAACTTCCTCGTCAACGGCGGCACCGGCATTGCCGTCGGCATGGCGACCAATCTGGCGCCACACAATCTCGGCGAAGTCATCGACGGCATTTGCGCCCAGATCGACAACCCGGAAATCACGCTGCCGCAGCTCATGCAGCACATCAAAGGGCCGGATTTCCCCGTTGCCTGCGAAATTCGCGGCATCCGTGGCATCGAGAGCTATTTCGCCACTGGCCGCGGCTCGATGCGCCTGCGCGGCAAAGTGGAGATTGAGGAAAATGAAAATGGCAAGTCCATCATCGTCATCCGCGAAGTCCCATACGGCGTGAACCGCGCGGTGCTCCAAGAACGCATCGCCGAGCTCGTCAACGAGAAGACTCTCACTGGTATCTCCGGCATGCGCGACCTGTCCGACGAGGAAACGCGCATCGAGATCGAGTTGAAACGCGATGCCCGCCCACAAGTCGTCGTCGCTCAGCTCTTCAAGCTCACCTCGCTGGAAACTTCTTTCAGCGTCAACATGCTCGCCATTCACAACAAGCGACCTCGCCAGATGTCGCTCAAAGAAGTGATCGACGCCTATATCGAGCATCGCCGCGAGGTCATCCTGCGGCGCACGCGTTTCCTCCTCAACAAGGCAGAGGAACGCGCCGAGCTGCTAGAAGCCTATCTGCTCGCACTCGGCCATCTCGATGAATTCATCAAAATCATCCGCGACTCGAAAAACCGCGATGAAGCCCGCGAACGGCTCGCGGCATATCAATTCTCGACTGAAACTGCGGAGCGCCTCGGCATCCTCATTCGCTCGCAAGCCGCCGTTCAAGGTGAGCGCTACGTTTTTTCCGAACGCCAGGTCAATGCGATCTTGGAGCTGCGCCTCTACCAACTCACCGGCCTCGAACAAGACAAGGTGAAGGCGGAATACGACGAGGTTTTGGTCAATATCAAGGACTTGCTCGACATTTTGGCCCGCGAAGTCCGCGTCCTCACCATCATCAAGGACGAGCTCCGCGCGATCCGCGACAAACACGCCACACCGCGCAAGTGCCCGATTTTCGCCGAGACCGGTGAAGTCGCGATGGAAGACCTGATCGCCAATGATGCGATGATCGTCACACTTTCCCATCGCGGGTACGTGAAACGCACACCCGCCACCGAGTACCGCCTGCAAGGACGCGGCGGCAAGGGGCTCAAGGGCATGGAAACCAAGGCGACGGGTAAGGACGAGCCCGACGATTTCATCGAACATCTCTTCTCCGTCCAAGCGCACGACTACTTGCTCTTTTTCACCAACACCGGCCGCCTCTACGTCGAGCGCGTTTTCCAACTTCCCGAGGGCTCCCGCACTTCGACCGGACGCAGCATCAAAAACGTGCTCAATCTCAAGCCAGAGGAAAAAATTGCCGCCATGCTGCGGCTCGAACGCGTTACCGACGATGCAGGCAATGACGTCACGTTCCGCGAGGATGCAGGTTTTGTCTTTTTCGCCACGCGCTCCGGCAAGGTAAAGAAAACCTCGCTCAACGACTTCCGGAACTACCGCAAGGACGGCACCATCGCGATCCAACTGGAGGAAGGAAACGACCTGATCGGCGTCAATATCACATCTGGCGATGATGAGATCATTCTTGTGACCAAGAATGGCCTGAGCATCCGCTTCACCGAAGGAGTTTACCGGAATCCTCAAAACGAGACGGATGGAGAGGAAGAAACGTCTGAGGAGGATAGCAGCGAGGAAGAAATCGTGGAAGAAGATGCTAACGATGAGGATGCCGGAAATGCGCAAGTGAGACCGCAAGGACGTGGCACCAAAGGCGTCACTGGCATCCGACTTTCCAAAAATGACGAAGTCGTCGGCATGGCGATTGTCACAGCAGGTGCCACTCTGCTAGTCGCAGCCGAAAACGGCATCGGCAAACGCACCGAGTTCAAGAGTTATCCGTTTCGCCGTCGCGGCGGCAAGGGCGTGAAAACGATGAATGTCACTGAAAAAACCGGCCCTGTGATTGGTTCTCTCACCGTCACCGAGCAAGACGAACTCATGCTAATGACTTCCACCGGGCAAAGCATCCGCATCCCGGTGCGCGAGATCAATCTCATGGGCCGCGTCACCCAAGGGGTGAAACTCCTCACCCTCAGAGATGGCGAAAAACTTCAGGATATCTCACTCGTTATTCCCGATGGTGAGGACTCATCCTCCGACGCCACCGCAAGTGATATGATTTCTGACACCGCTGAGTCAGATGTAATCGCCCCCGACGAGAGTCAGGATTGAGGGTTTCATCGCTTAGAGCACAGAAAAGCGTTACCTGATCAATCCCTGGGATAGCTTCCGGTATAGAAGGTGCGGATCAGGACGCTTGTTTCTAAAAACTCGCCGGACCGGTTTCCCAGCGGTGGCGTGTCGTGCAAAGAGCACTACTCACCGGTGGCTCGCGCCTTTGATAGAGCGCTCCTGTTAAGAATCTCGGGCGGGCGCTAATCAAAGAGCTGATGCGCGAATTTCGTGATCACAATCACGCTCAGGCTCTGCGGCGGCGAAGCAGAGCCAAAAGACCGAGACCACCCAGAAGAGCAGCTTGGGGCTCTGGAATGACGACCATTAGCGCAACATCATTGCCACCCGTGAAGCTAGGAGAGCCGCCTGAATTGGCGACATAGCTGATTTGCCAGTCGTATCCGCCTTCGTTGAAGACCGCGTTTTGCGCGAGGCCCGTAAAGGTTCCGGTGATGCTGTCCGAACCGTCATTGAGCAGAATGAAAATCATGTCTCCCAGCGAATAACTGCCAGTGAAAATAGTATCTAGGCTACCACCACTGATGTTCACCGATCCAGTCACGTTGATTTGGTCATGCTGAGTGCCAGCAATGATGCCATTAATTTCTGCCGTGTAGCGTCCGGCCTGATTGTAGGCGCCCACTACGCTCAATATTCCTGAGCTAACTTGCGGATTGATAAAACCCCCGGATTCGATGGTAAGGGCTCCTGTCGTGCCTCCCCCGGTAATGGTCGCACCAGAAGCCACAGTGGTGAGCGAACTGGTGGTGATGTTGCCGTTAATGACTAGAGTGCCTTGATCGACATTAGTCGCACCTGTGTAGCTTTGGGTATTGGTGAGCACTTGTGTCCCCGCTCCCGTTTTGGTGAGAACCATATCGGTAGCCCCATTAGAAATGATCCCATCATAAGTGGAGGAGCCTGAGATTGGATTAAGCGTCAGCTCGGTGACATTGACATAACCACTGGTGATGACGGCATTTATGTCTCTGGTGCCTTTGAGTCCACCCAGCGTAGGAGTCGTAATTCCTGTATCCAAACTTAGCGTTCCAGTGGTGGTCACCGCTGCATTCAAAGCACTATTCTGTAGCGCGAGATTGTTTTGCAAAAGGAGAACACCGGACCCAGTTCTGGTGTCGCCCGAGAAGGTGTTGGCATTTGAGAGTGCGATCGTGCCCGCACCCGCCATGTTGAATCCATTGCCCACTCCGCTGATCACGCCGGAAACCATAAGATCCACAGCAGCGGCAGTGCTGTTCTCTACGAAGAAGTTTCTATCTGGCGCGCCGGTATTCAGTCCCGCTGAAATGGTAGCTTGTCCATATTGGGCGGTCGCACCCGCATACACGTTGAAGGTATTCCCCAAAGTCAAAACACCACCACCGGCGGAATCGATAATGGAATGGCTGAGACCAGCCGTTCCCGGGTTGTTTGTGCCACCAGCTCCATTAAGCCTCAGTGGTCCTACGGTGTCAGAAAAGCCGTTGAGGTCCAGAACGACATTGGCAGTCGAATTATTCTGCCCTAGCTGCACGACGTTGGTCAGTGCGTCTGGCAAGGTATTACTGGCACCCAGTTTTATCGTGCCGGTTTCAAAGTTTAGCTGCCCTGTGTAGCTATTGGCACCTGAAAGTCGAAGAATGCCGAATCCCTGTTTGGTGATTAATCCAGAACCAGAAATCACGCCGGAAATGACGAGGTCGTCGGTCGCGGAGCCGTTCCCTACAAAAATATTACGAGCCGTGTTGCCTGTAGCAATATTAGCTGAAATCGTAGCCTGATCGTTAAGGGACCCCGCTGTGCCTGCGCGATATGTGATGGTGCCCCCGAGGGTGAGCACCGCAGAAGACGCCCCTGTGTTGACGATGGACTGTTGGCCACCGGCGTTCCCTGCATTCGAAGTGTTATGCCCCAAGTTGATGCCACCTATCGTATCACTGAAGCCATTGAGATCGACGATCGGATGAGAATCTGAGGTGTTTCCGCGTTTGACCTCTAGGGTTTGGCTCGGAAGGACATTATCATTACCGAGTTTCAAAATGCCAGAATCGACGAAAGATGGACTCGTCCAAGTATTTGAGGAGTTAGATAGATTGAGAGTGCCCTGTCCTCCTTTGGACAGTTGCGTTCCAGTCAGTGCACCGCTGATGACCAAATCATGCCCTAAACCCACGTTGAACTGTCGGATCGCATTATTGGTAACTCCTAATGCATCGGTCGAGCGGAGGGGCGCGCTGATGGTTGTGACCAGTGGCGTGCCACCAATTCCGATTGCGGTCGTTTGAATCGCATTGTTTTGAGTCGTAAGGCCGATTTCACTGCCAGCCAGCGTGAATGCTCCGATATTGGCTCCCAAGCCATTATTCGTAAACGCAAGGCTGTTGGTGAAGATTCCCGTGATGTTGTTGGTCATCGAGGTTTGGGTGTTACCGGAGAAGGTAAGCACCGTGGTCAGCGAACTGGCTGCGGGTGCGCTATTGTCCACCCAGTTGTCACCGGTATTCCATTGATTGTTGGCACCCCCGCCGTCCCAAGTGTCTTGGGCTAGCACATGCCCTGCACCGAACATGCAGAAAGTGCAGATTCCGAGGATGTTTGTGATACGGATTGGCAGGCTCGGGTTGGAGTATGTGCGGAGTTTCATCGGTGGGTTTATGAGGACGATTGTATGAAGTTCGTGAAATTCTGCAATTTGCACGTTTCTATGGCACCATTAATCAGAGAAACAGGTGCCACATGTCAACTTCTGAAAAAGTCGCCGATTTGTCACTAGCTGAAACTTATGCATTCTGTCCATAAAGTGATACTTGATGTGCATCCGCAGTGATTCGACAACCGTATGGTTGTTTCAGGGCAGAAAGTTATTTCATCATGCGAACAAACGGCGCGTGCAATATTGCATCCGTAAAAGTCCTATTCTGCGGCAGGATATCGTCCTCACTGTCCGGGAAAAGGCACTGCATACTGACGATCAAAATCCGTTTCTCCCGTTAACTCTCGTTTTGCCTGCTCGTAGTCACGTTGCCGGATTTCGATGGAGCTACGCCCCGACGCCTTCGCCAGTTCGACCGTTCTGGATCGAACCATTTGTAGTGTTACCACAATAGGTTGGCCGGTATTGCTGTGAGTCGAGTTCATGTAATCCATTTCACGCGAATATATATAAAAGAACGTCTAGATCCATGGGGAAAATTCCTGCTATCAGATTCAAACTCGCCTCTTATATACAAAAGAATACAGCCCCCATAGGGAAGGGGACTGTATTCGTTTTATTGTCTATCTTGGTCCCACGGATCAGCTTTTGGAGGTAGCTGCAACTTCACCGATGGATGTGACTGAAATATCTTCGGCTCCTGCATTTTTGAGAATTTCCTTAGCTCTGTTCACATCGTCGCTCGTCGCCGCTAGCACCGAAATGAGGATGTTACCTTCAGCAATTCGGTTCTCATAGCGCTTCGCCTCGATCTCAGGAATACCTAGTCCAATAAGACCACCGGCGATACCGCCGACTGTAGCTCCTGCTGCCGCACCGCTAAGTGCTGCGAGTAGAGGACCTGCTGCGATCAGGGGGCCTACGCCTGGTATGGCTAATGCACCTATTCCTGCTAACAAACCAAGAGTCCCACCCAGCAATCCACCTGTGGCTGCACCGGTTATTGCGGCCTCTGGGGCTTTAGTATTCTTCTCATGAGAAAATTCATGAGTGGTTTTTTTGTCCGGGAATAGAACAGATATGTCGTTAGTTGAAAAATGCGATTTCGTGAGGCTATCCACGATCTGGTTGGCTTGGCCTTCTGAGATGGCGATAGCATATACTGATTTATTGCTCATAGTTTGTATTAGTTAGTGTTAGTTATAGAAAAGATTTACTCACTTGGAATCCACCTTCAAATCGTCGGTGATGTTGGCTGTGCTGGTGTGGTTTTTGGCAATTTGAAGGATCGCTTGATGTTCTTCAGCGGATTCCACCACGCCCTTCAAGGTGACGTGTTCATTGCGGGTGATGATCTTGATATTCTTGGCATTGAAGGACAGGTCCTTGTCCATTATGCTGAAACGAATGTTTTTCGTGATTTGCACGTCCTTGTCACTATTCCCCTGATCCGTGGGGTTTACCGCATTCTTGTTCATCTCCTTCTCGTTTTGCGCGGTGTTATCTGGCGCGGTCACGTCGCCACCGACTGAGTCGCGGTATGAGCGAAGCGCTTCAATGGAAGTGGCCTCGTTATAGTCTGGCCATGAGTTTGTTTTGAACTGCGGCGCTTTACCTAACTGAACCTTCGTCAAGCCAGTTTTGAATGCCTTGGCGGTGGTGTCATAACGGAGAGCTGTCACTGGAACTGCGCTGAGCGTATCAGCGATTCCGAGAAATCCACCTGATGAAACAATCACCGCGATGATCTCCCCGGTTTTCATATTGAGCACTAGATCCTCAACATCACCGACGGTTTCATCAGCAGCGTTTTTCACAGTGGTTCCGATGACCTGCGACGCACGCCATGAAGCGGAACTCACATTCATTGTTGGGATGGAAACGGCTAGTTCAGTCTGATTTGCAGTCTGCGCGAGTGCAGTCAGCGGGCTCATCATGGGAACGAGAGAAATAAGGAAACTACGTGGGATCGATTTCATAGGGATGGTTGGTTGGATCATTTGTGATGACAATGGACATGCGCAACAATGGATGGGACTCTCCTACAATTGAGAGTGCTCAACGCATTGATGCGCTAACGAAAGGACCTTACCCCACCATCTCAGCATGACCATAGGGTGTAACCCTTCCATCGATTGATTCATGGTCTCGATCATGCGGTAGGAACACACCCCATAGAGAACATCAGCACACTGATTTAATTTCTGTCGTTGAAGACCAATGGCAGCGACGCGGCCCGGTATTTCACCTACAAACAAGATACTTATGAAAACGCTCCAAGATTTATTCTTAAACGAACTGGCTGACATCTATGATGCCGAACACCGCATCGCCAAAGCTTTGCCGAAGATGGCCAAAGCCGCAACCAGTGCGCCGCTCAAAAAAGCATTTCAACTTCACCAAAAGCAAACGGAAGGGCATATTAAAAAGGTCGAGGAAATTTTCGGGTGCTTTGACCAAAAGGCGAAGTCGAAGACCTGCGAAGCCACTGTTGGCTTGCTGAAGGAAGGTGAAGAGGTGGCAGCATCCTATGAAGGCTCACCCGCGATCAATGCCGCACTGATCGCGACCGCGCAGAAAGTCGAACATTATGAAATGGCGACGTATGGTTGCCTGCATGAATGGGCTAACCTGCTAGGTAACAAAAAAGCTGCCGCATTGCTGCAAGAAATTCTTAATGAAGAAGGATCAACCAACAAGGAACTCACTAGCTTGGCGCGAGCCAGCAGCAACGAGGCTGCCATGGGAGATAACGAACAGAAACAACTCGCATCATCAAAATAATGAATACCAACACGCCACCACAATACCCCGTGAAACCCATATCTGATTCTGCTAGTGATTTAGCCCATAGCACCGCTACCACCGTAAAGGAAACTGCAAAAAATGTCTCCAATGCTGGTAAAGACGTCATGCATGATCTCGAAGATGCGGTCGATGATGCAGCCCATGCCACCAAGGACGCGGCGAAGTGCTGCTCAGATAAGGCAAAAGAAATCTATCACTCAGCAGTCGTTAAAGCTGACGACACTCTCGTCGCATCTAAAGATTTCATCCGTCGGAATCCGTTGCCTGTTGTGCTTGGAGCCATCGCATTTGGCGCAGCTATCGGATATGTGCTATTGATGCCTCGCAGAAAATTGACTTTTAGCGAACATTATCAAAACGAGCCATTGTCCGCAGTGCGCAATGCTTTTCTAGGCGCTATCGCTCCAGTGACAAATCGTGTTCACCAAGGATATGATTCAGCGCGGGACGGTGCGGGGAAGGTAATGAACCGCGTGCATGATTATGGTACAGGCAGATGCCGTAACTCATTATCAGGACAAGTCGAGCGCCTCGGGCATAACCTCAAATTCTGGTAAGTCATGAGTGATCCATCACACCACCAGCAATCGCAGAAGTCTCTTGAAGAGGGGGTTAAGGTCATGCTGGACAACACACGGCAAGGCATCAGCGACCGCTTCCATAAATGCGAAAACCGTGTGCGGAGGTCTCCCACCACGGCTGTGCTTGGAGCCGTCGCAGTCGGCTATCTTATGCATCGTTTGCCAATGCGGGCTATCCTCGTCACTCAGGTGCGTGTGCTAACAGCACTCACTCCGCCCGTGCTGCTGATGTTCGGAGCAGCAAAGTTATACGAATACCTACAAAGGCAGGATTCTGCTAGTCGGCACTGAACGAAGTGTCTGTCTCGGATGAGACATGAATGTTGAAAAGGAAGGCAGGCTTCCCGCCTGTCCTCTTCACAACAGGCACTCGATTCGCCGCTCTCAACCTTTTTTCAAATTCACAGATTTCAAGCACGGTGGCACGCAAGCCGCCGTGCTTTGTGCATGGATGCGAGGGACGGTGCGAGAAATGTGTATTCCTAGCTTCGCAACATCCACTCATTTTGAGCAACTGAGATGACCAATTTTTTTGACAGTAATCTCAATGAAATGTCCATCCCTGCACAATACCCGTAACGCTCATGTGGCCTCTGCCAAAGAAAAGCCGCTATCTTGGATTTTTTCATTCTTGAATATGAACGACTTAAGCCGTTATTGCCGAACCACATGCGTAATATACCTCTCCCCGGACTTGCCCCCTTCCTCGTAGTCTGTGCTGCAATCGTGAGTGTCCCGATTGCAAGCCTTGCCCAAAGCGTGACCCCTGTAGTTTTCCCGAATGATCCCGCACCAGGCGGTGGCACCTATAGCGGGATTGATTTCTCCTATCCGGTGACCCTGCCCGATGGCAGCGTGTTTTTCAAAGATAGTTCCATAGCTGCCACTGTTGGGTTTCCGGACTCTCTACTGAGCCTGAATGTCCAAGCCTCGACCATTGCTGGATTGAATCTGGGCTCTGGGGAAACATTGACAGCTTCCGCGCTGACTTTTCTGGGTTCTCCTACGCCCGGTTCTTATTTCGTGAACGTCGGACTTGCTCCCGCTTCCGCAGGAAGTGCCATCATTGCAGGCTCCCCCGGAAACTTCACAAAAATTCTGAAAACAGGTGACGTTTTGCCAGGGACTACCGCGCCATGGTCAGCACTGAGGTTCACCCCAAGTTTATTTAATCCTACGATAGGCGTCACAAAAGCGGGGCAACCGATTATAGAGACCCAAGCAGCAGACGATTCCACCGGCTACATCGGCATTTATCGCGGCGGAGTATGGGAAGTGACTCAAAAATTGGGTATGGACGTCCCGGGATTTTCCACAGGGAGCCGTTTCAGACCAGGCACGACAAATACATCAGACATCAAAGGCAATGCGAATGGGCAGTTTCTTTACAACGACACGGTTTGGAATGGAGCGACTCCTTCAGCGTTTCCTCTCAATCAGGCTGCATTCATAGGTCAAAATGGCTCCATGCAATTGATTGCGAAAAGTAACGACGTGCTCGCTAGTGATTCTCGCGTAATCGGTTCGCCGAAAGCATCTTCCATCAACGACGCGGGCACCGTCGCGATTTCAGGAACCTATCCCGGCTCTACCACAGGTGCGGGTTGGGTCTATCGCTGGACGGCGGCAGGTGGTGCGAGCAAGGTCATTTCCGAGGGCGATCCGCTGCCATCCGTAGGCCCACGCGCTGTCTTTACTGGCACCAATAGCTTCCAATTGCCGCTCATCAATTCTTCGGGAGCGCTTCTGTTTTTCGGAGAGGTGAATCTTTACGGATATCGTGACTCATCGATTGGCAGGCGCTTGACTCTTCTCTATCAGGCAAGCTCTGGTGCCCCCATCCAGATGGTTGCGCGTCATGGTGACACAGTCCCAGGCTTGCCCGCCGGTTCAGTCCTTGCCATCAACAACACGGACGTTCTGACGTTCAATGACGCCGGGCAGTTTTCGCTGAATACCCTGAGCTCCGCGCCACTCAATACTGGGCCTGCCGTAGCAACTCTAGTCGGTGGCCAAGCACCTGGCGCTTCGGTCATCGTGAGAGTCGGCACGCCCCTGAACCTAGAGGGGCGTGCGGGATCATCTGTGTTTTCAAGTATGATTTCAGTTCCAACCGTGAAGTCCGGTCAGATAACGGGGGAATTCAACAGCACTCTCAGTTCAGCGGGAGACATTTATCTCCGAGGTGTGTTAGTTGGCAGCCCCGGATTCTTTGGCCAATCCGGCGTCTTCCGCGCCCAGTTAAATGGTGTTCCTACTGGCACACTGGCTGAGCAAACCATGACGTTCGCCACTCCGAGAGATGTGGTTGCGAATTCACCAAGTCTTACTCTCTCAGCTTCTTCAAGCTCGGGTCTTCCTGTAACATTATCAGTTGTATCTGGGCCTGCTACTTTGACGGGTAACACCCTAAGTTTCTCGGCATCCACGGGTGATGTGATCGTCCGCGCAATTCAAGCGGGTGGCGGAAATTTCCTCGAAGCAGAGTCCGTTGAGCGCAAATTCAGAGTGGTGGCCTCTGCCGCGAGCCTTCCATATGCAAGCTCAGCTTCTATTACGCCTCTGGCACTTCCAGGATACTCTGCACCCGGCGGTGGCAGTTATTCGGGTGTTGATGTTGAGCGGCCACAGATATTGGCCAATGGCGAGGTTCTTTTCAAAGATGCGGTCACTGCGGATATCGTTGGCGGTGGAGTCATCCCTGCTCGTTTGAATCTCTACAGCAGCACCATTTCAGGCTTAGTTTTGAATGCTGGGGAGAGACTTGATCCACTCAACCCTACGGTGCTTGGTCGTTCATCAGTTGGTAACTACTTCATGCGTGTTCCCATCTACACCGCAAACCCTCCTAACACTTTTCCGCCTGAGTATCTCACCGAAGAATGCCTAGTTTCCGGAACACCCGGTAGCTTCACCAAAATCCTCCGGACTGGCGAGGCTCTTCCCGGCACCACTTCGGTGTGGAATATAAGCTTTGGCGACACATTCCCCAAGACCACAAGTGCTGGCGATCCAATCATCTACGCCCGCAGTTCTAATGGGCTTACCAGCCACGTCGGTGTGTATCGCAACTCCGCTTGGGAAATCACCCAGATCATGGGTTCGGTGCCGCCTGGATACGGAAGCACGATTCGCTTTGCTGACACTGTAAGAAGCGGCGCAGCCAATCAGAACGGACAATTTCTATTCACCGCACCGTTGAGAAATGCCACCAGTTCAATTAACCAAACGCCCATTTTCTTGGGTCAGAATGGAACCAAGCAGTTGATCACTGTGAACACAAATACCACCATCGGTGGTGACCCTCGCATCGTGGCCGACGCCAATGCGGCATCGCTTAATAATTCGGGAACCGCGCTTATCTATGGCACCTACAATCAGGTCTCAGGAAATTCCAATCAAGGAGGTTTCCTCTATCGTTGGTCTTCTGCTGGTGGATTTGTAAAAGTGGCGGCAAGAGGGGATCTACTGCCTGGCATCAGCACAACGGCTAAGTTTTACACTGTTACGCATGAACCGCTGATCAACGACAATGGAGCGGTATTATTTTTTGCTTCTGTGGATCTACTTGGGACTGGGGGCAACAATACTGCGGCACTCCTCTATCAGTCCGCTCCGGGTGCTGTGATCGAAAAGGTCGCTCTCGCAAGCGAATACCCGAACGATATATTCAACTTTAGATTCGTTGATTTCAATTCTCTCCATTTCAACAACGCCGGGCAATTTGCCTTGTTCACACAAGCCACTAGTGCGGCTGGCCCCTATAGTGTGATTTATGGAGGTATGGCTCCAATCATCGCAAAAATTGCAGGTGGTGGATCCAACTACATCGAAGGAGTTTCCGGACCAAAAAGCTTTTCGACCTTCGTCTCTAATTTTCCGAACCAGAGTCAGATTGAAGTGAACTCCGTTGCGGGTGAATTTGGTTCAAGACTAAGCAACAACGGACTCATTCCGTTCAGGTCTAGCTACTCAAACATCGGTGTTACCAATAACGATACCGGGGTTTTTGTGGCAAATCTCAACTCTGCTCCCGCTCCAGTCCCAGTGGCTCAATCCATTTCCTTTCAGTCTCCATCCGACCAAATCGTAAATGGCTCCTTCACCCCCACCGGATCAGCGACATCTGGGTTGGCTGTCAGTTATCAAATCCTCTCGGGGCCAGCTTCAATTAATGGGGGGATCATTACCTTATCTGGCAGTCCTGGCCTCGTGACCATCCGCGCAAGCCAAGCGGGTAATGCGGCTTTTCTTGCTGCCGCACCTGTAGAAAGGAGTTTTCGGGTCGTTTCGACTCTAGCCGAGCTTGCGATGGTGAACTATCTAGCAGCCGCTAATGTCTCTGCTGCGGATCGATTGGGCAATCTCGACCTCGACAATGACAGTCTGAACAGTGTCCTCGAATTCGCACTCGGGGGCAATCCGCTCCTCCCAAGTGCGCAGTCGCTTCCCTCCGTGTCTTTTCTAAACGGCGAGTTTCGCTTCACCTACACCCGCACCCAGCAGGGAAGTGTTGATTACGTCGTCACTGTCTCAAGCGACTTGGCCGCAGCATGGAGCTCAAATGGTGTCAGCCAAGGAACCGTGGGCGTCAACGGGCTGACTGTCGCCACTGTTCCGATGACAGGACAATCACAGTTCTTGCGACTTGAGGTGACCCTGAAACCATAACTTGGGACATCACGAGATGCACAAACCATCTATCAACTGTGTGATTCAAGGAAGATAAGCCAGATGGAATACTCTATATCGGATGGAACCGACTCGAACCTTGAACGCACCATTCAAGTAAGTGGGGGTTGAGAAGCAGGCCCGAGGAAAAGCCATACTTCAATCTTCTGCGCGGCTGGTGAGCGGGCTTCTTAAAACATCCGCGCCCGCGATGCTTGGGGTTGGTGGTGACGAAGTTAGTCGGGAAAAGAGAAATAGTTCAATTCTTGCACTAACAGGTAGAATTGAACTATTTGTCTCTGCAAGAAAAAGCACAATTAGCAGATTCACATTATGGACTACATCGGCATACACGAGATCATTCTTTTATTCATCATCGCGACGATACTCGGACTGGCAGTTGGTGTGATTCCATTCTGGTTCATCTGCAAGAGGGCTGGTCTGTCTCCTTGGCTGTCGTTGATCATGATGATTCCATTAGGCGCGATCGTTCTGCCCTACATATTAGCATTTATTGAATGGCCAGTGCTACGCAGCGGTAGATCGTTTGCCACACAAGGATCACTTCCTTGATTTTCTAGGTCCGCACGGCTGGCGGCTTTGAAGCCGCCGTTGCGGGATATGGCCCCCAAAGGGAGCCACTCCGGCGATGAGGCGAATCGTGGTTCGCGTTAGAAAATCCGTCACTTCGATACAATCTCGCTGCCGATCACGCGCAGGATCTCATTGCGTCCGTCGCCGGACTTTGAGGAGCTGGCATGGGTGGCTGGAAGCACAGGCACCAGCGGGGCGAGAGTTTCCATGAAAAGCGCGATGGATGCGCGGGTCTTGGCGACTGACTGCTTGTCGGTCTTGGTGAAAATCACGGAAAACGGCACGCGGTTGCTGCCCAGCCATGCCAAGAAATCCAGATCAATGCGTTGCGGCGGGAGTCGCGAATCGATGAGCGAGAAGACCCTGCGCAGGTTGGCGCGGTTTTCCAAATAATCACCGGCACGCTCGTTGAAGTCGAATTTCTCGCTCTTCGCCGCTTTCGCGAATCCATAGCCAGGTAAGTCCACCAGCGACCACTTTTGATTCATCAGGAAAAAATTGAGCAGCCGCGTCTTCCCGGGAGTGGCAGAAACTTTGGCGAGCGAGTCTCGCTTTGCCAGCATGTTGATCATCGATGACTTGCCCACATTCGACCGGCCAATGAAGGCGAACTCGGGATAATCCCACGCCGGGCAGGCCTCCAAGTTACTGGCGCTAGTGATGAATTCAGCGGATTTGATCTGCATGCGGCGGGTTTTTTAACCACGGAATACACCGAACACACGGAAAATGAAGGCTTGTGTTGCCTAGCTCGCGCTGGCTGCAAGGAAGCGGGTGGAAATGCCATGACTGGCGATGATTCCCGCGAGGCGGTCCGGGTGGCGACCGTGCGCAATGTGCGTCTCGATGCCCGAGTCCACCGCGAATTTTACCGCCGAGAGCTTGGAGGCCATGCCGCCCATCGAAAAGCGGCCTCTGTCGTCGCGCACATGACGGAAGACGTCGTCGATGTTTGCCACTTCCGGGATGAGTGCATTCGTTTCAGGATCGAGCAGCCCGTCCACGCTGGTGAGCAGGATCAGGCGCTTGGCTCCGGCGAGTTTCGCGACGCGGGCGGAAAGCATGTCGTTATCGCCAAATTTCAACTCCTCCACGGCCACGGAGTCGTTCTCGTTGATGATCGGGAGAATGCGCGGCTCGGAGAGGAGTCGGCCGAGCGTGGTGGAGACATTTGCCGCGCGTTCTGGCGTGCCGAGGTCTGCCGCAGTGAGAAGCACCTGCGCGGCGGTGATTTCAAAGTTTGCAAAAAGACTGCTGTAAGTCTGCATCAGCCGCGCTTGGCCGACTGCGGCGCATGCTTGGCGCGTGGGCGTGTCTTGCGGATAGGCATCCAGCCCGAACGCGGAGACGCCGGAACCGACCGCGCCCGAAGAAACAAATAAGCAGCGCTGCCCGGCATCGATGAGTCCGGCGATGGCCGAAACGAGATGCACCAGCGCGGCGCGGTCGAGCGAGCCATCGGCGGATTTGGTGAGCACGCCGGTGCCGGCCTTGATGACGGTGAGATCGTGAATCATAGGAATATTCGCCGTAAAGCGTGGCACGAAATAGGAGGAAACGCAGCCACGCGCCACCCCAAATTCAATCGACTCCGCGCAGCGAAATCCCAGCTTCCGCTCGCCTGTCGCGCTGCTAGTTTCCTCGCATGATGAGTGATGCTTTAAACGCAGCCGATGCCGCCTTGCTGGGGATTCTCCAAGAATCGGTGCCGTTTTCGCAGCGTCCCTTCGCCGAAATCGGGCGCGGCTGTGGTTTGTCTGAGGACGAAACGCTCGCCCGCATCGCCGCGCTCAAGCAGCGGAAAATCATCCGCCAGATCAGCGCCATTTTCGATACGCGCAGCCTCGGATACGCCTCCAGTTTGGTCGCGGCGAAGGTCGCACCAGAGCAACTCGATGCCGCCGTGGCCGTCATCAATTCGCATCCCGGGGTGAGTCACAATTACCTGCGCAATCACGAGTTTAACCTCTGGTACACCATCGCCGTGCCGCCGACCAGCCAGCTCGGTCTTGCGGGCACGGTGGACTTTCTGCACCGACTTTCCGGCGCGGAAACCACCCGCCCACTGCCGACTTTGCGGCTGTTCAAAATTGGCGTGCGTTTCGATGTCGAGGGCTCCGCAAAACCCGACGATCAATCCGCGCCTGCCTACACCGAGGCCAATCGCCGCGAGCCGAAAGCGCTGACGCCGCAGGAAATCGCGTTCGTGCGGCTGATGCAGCGCGATTTGTCGCTGGTGCCGCAGCCATTTCTCGCCGTGGCGGAGGAGCTTGAAATGTCGTTCAAGGAAACGGCCGCCATGCACCGTGAATTTCTCACTAGCGGGCGGATGCGTCGTTTCGCCGCCGTGCTTCACCATCGCAAGGCGGGTTTCGCCGCCAACGCGATGGGCGTGTGGGCTGGCCCGCAAGACGATCCGCAAGCTCTGAAAAAACTCGGCGAAACCATGGCTGGCTTCCGCGCGGTGAGCCACGCCTACCAACGCCCGAGTTACCCAGAGTGGCCCTATAACTTGTTCACGATGGTTCACGGCAAGAACGCCGCCGAATGCGAACAAACGCTCGCCGCCATTTCCGAAGCCACCGGCATCACCGATCGCCACGCGCTCTACTCCACGCAGGAATTCAAGAAAGTCCGCGTGAGATATTTCACCGATGAGGAGGCGAAATGGGAGGCGGAGCATGTGTGTGGCAATTCTTCATGTTCGAGTCCGGCACTGACTTCTCCAGAGGATATATTGCAATGAATACGATAAGTGATGGCAATCGCCTTACGCTTCATCTTCCTGCTTGTCGCTGCGTGAATTTGAATCTGGGCGATGTGGATGCCACTATGAAAGCAATGCTTCGGGCCGATGCTGTGATGGAATTGTCATGAACGATACAAACAAATTCAGCTCCAATCATGCGCGTGAGGCTTGGATCATAGCGGTTTTAAGTAGCACTCTCATCGTTTGCGCTTGGAGGAAATGGCTTCCACTGGATTTCACCGAGTCATTCGGCTTTGCGACTGGGGCCGTCTGCGTCTGGCTGGTCACGCGAGGAAACATCTGGAACTGGCCTATCGGACTGATGAACAACTTGATTTTTGCCATCCTTTTTTGGCGTGCTCGCTTGTTCGCAGATTTTGGACTGCAAGGAGTTTACTTTGTCCTTGGCGTTTGGGGATGGTGGCAGTGGGTTAATGGAGGACCAAAGAAGGGTTCTCTCAAAGTAAGCCGCGCAACGCGCGTGGAGATGGTTTTGCTTGCGGGGTTTTTAATTGTAGGCACATGGGGGATTCGTGAACTGCTTCATGCTGTGAATGGAGCAGCGCCATTCTGGGATTCAGTGACCACGACTCTTTGCCTTGCCGCGCAATATCTCCTCTGCCGGAAAAGAATTGAGAACTGGTGGTTATGGATCCTTGCCGATGTCATTTACGTTCCGCTTTATATAAGTCGGAATCTGCCGCTCACCGCAGCACTATATGCCGGATTCATTGTTCTCTGTGTAATTGGCCTCAGCCGCTGGAAACGCGAACTTCACACAACATGACCAGTGAATCTAAGTTCCAGCTTGGCGTAGTAATCGGAAAATTTCTACCCCCACACGAGGTCACCGTTTTCTCATTGAGACTGCTGTTTCTCGCTGTGATCGCACGGTGGTAATCGTTTGCGGTAAGACTTCTGATCCGATACCCGCCACGCTGCGGACTGCTTGGTTGACTGAGCTGATCCCGACAGCAGAGGTGATGGAAATTGATGATCGTTATGATGAAACTGATTCCCGAGTCTGGGCGGAAAATACCATTAGTTGGTTGGGGCGGCCGCCGGAAGCGGTATTCACCTCAGAGTGTTATGGGGATGCCTATGCGGCCCACATGCAGTGTGTGCATGTGTTGGTAGATCAACCACGGAAAACTATTCCATGTAGCGGGACTGCTGTGCGACAGGATCCACTAGCCATGTGGGATTACATCGACCCACCGGTGCGTGGATGGTTTGCAAAGAGGATTGTGATCGTCGGCGCGGAATCTACTGGGACCACCACACTCGCAATGGATTTAGCGAATGCCTTGCAGACTTTATGGGTGCCTGAATACGGGCGTGAATACAGCGAGATGAAGATGTTGAAGGGCGAAGGATCTTGGAGTTCAGATGAATTCCTGCTGATTGCACTCGAACAAACTCGGCGGGAAAACGAAGCAGCCCGCCAGTGCAATCGGCTCCTTATTTGTGACACAAATGCATTTGCCACAGCTCTTTGGCACCGCCGCTACATGGGTAAAGAGTGCATATCGCTTCGAGACTTTGCCAAAGCCATCAAGGCGGACCTTTATCTGCTGACTGGAGATGAGATTCCATTCGTACAGGACGGATTGCGTGACGGTGAGCACATTCGCCACGAGATGCACCAGTGGTTCTTAAAGTCGCTACCAGATACACAAGTGCCATGGTGCCTCGTCCAAGGTAACCGGCAAGAGCGCCTGAGGACTGCTTTGGAACGGATCACCCGTATGGCTAGCAGCTCCGATGCACGACAAACTGAAGGGCCACGAATCAATCCTCCTCGTCCTTGGCGCCTTTGACACGGATTTTGCCGCGTAGTTTGGCTTCGATGAAGGCATCGAGGTCGCCGTCCATGGTGGCTTGGATGTTGTTGGTTTCCTCGCCAGTGCGCAGATCGAGCACTTTTTGATAGGGCTGGAAGACATAGGAACGAATTTGGTTACCCCATGAAACGTCGCCTTTTTCACCGTAGGCGCGGTCCGCTTCGGCTTTTTGTTTGTCTTCCTCGATGGTGTAGAGCTTGGCTTTGAGGATGTCGAACGCGAGCTCGCGGTTGGCTCCTTGGGTCCGCGCGGCGGTCGAGCGGATCAGGATGCCGGTGGGTAGGTGGCGCAAGATAACGGCGGTTTCCACTTTGTTGACGTTCTGGCCGCCCTTGCCGCCAGAGCGGGTGGTGGTGATCTCGATGTCTTTGTCCAAGATCTCGATATGGATTTCCTTGGAGATTTCCGGTGTCGCATCGATCGAGGCAAATGAGGTGTGGCGTTTCGCGTTCGAATCGAACGGGGAGATTCTCACGAGCCGATGCACCCCGCGTTCGTTTTTCAGGAAACCGTAAGCATGGTCGCCCGTGATTTTCAAAGTAGCGGTGCGCAGGCCCGCTTCGTCGCCGTCTTGCCAATCCAATGTCTCTACGGTGAAGCCTTTTTGCTCCGCCCAGCGGGTGTACATGCGGTGCAGCATCTGCGCCCAATCGCAGGCTTCCGTCCCGCCTGCCCCAGCGGAAATGACAAGGAAGCAGGGTGAAATATCGCTCGGCTGGTTCAGCAAGGTGAGCAATTCAAATGAGCGGATGTCAATTTCGAGCTGCTTCGCGTTGTCCAGCGCCTCGCGGGCGAGATCGGCATCGTCGAATTCCTTGGCGAGATTGACGCCCTCCTCGATGTCTGAAACGCGGCCTTCGAGCTGGAGGAAGGCTTCGAGTTTCTTTTTCAAGCTGGCCGCCTTGGAGGAGATGGTTTTGGCTTTATCCGAGTCGTTCCATAACTCGGGTGCGCCCATCGCTTCTTCGAGGGTGTTGATTTCGTTTTCGAGAGTGGGAACGTCAAAGATACCTCCTGAGCTTCGACAAACGGCTTTTCAGGCCGTCCAAATCGAGCGCCAGGAGGTCAGCGGTAGGAAGAGTGGACATAGCGGGCGGCAGGAAATGCGAGGATCTGGCGCGACGCAAGGAGTAAGAACGTAATGGGCGCTTGCAGCGGTATTTCGTTGTTCCTCATTTCCCAGATTGATTTAGCTGCGGCAGGAAATGATGAAGTCAGTTTATACGCTCGATGATTTAGTCTCACGCGAGGTGTTGGATGCGGGTGCGGATCGGCCAGCTCGGCTCGCGGTGCTGGGTTGGCCAGTGGCTCACTCGGCCTCGCCGCGCATGCACCAGCCCGCCATGGAGGCGAATGGGATCGCGGCCCGCTACATCCGCTTGGAAGTCGAGCCGGGAAATGTCCCCGCTGCCTTTGCGCGGATGCGCTCGCTG
>JBGSLX010000186.1:0-2781 GCA_041740475.1 Akkermansiaceae bacterium
GGCGTGGTGGTTTGCGATCGCGGGATGGTTCGGCTCGGCGAATGGCATCGGCATGGCGGAAACGTTGCAGCACGTTCCGAGTGCTTTCATTTTGGCGTCCGCAGCCGTGGTGCTCGCGGCTGTGTTTTTAAGCAGCGCCCGCCGCACGTATCGGCCCGGTCTCGCGGTCGGGGCTGTGGTGGTTTGCGGATGGATCATGGCGAAACCCGCAGAGGAAATTCGAGGTTCCGCAGCGGATCGCGGTCGGCAAGTTTATGTGGCGGAGGGCTGCATCCACTGCCACTCGCAATACAGCAGGCCCGGCTCGGCCGATGAAGCGATCTGGGGACCCGCACCAGAGACGGCGAAGACGCTGAAGCAACAACCCGTGCTGATCGGCAACCGCCGCCAAGGTCCAGACCTCACCAACATCGGCGCACGAAGGTCCGAAGCGTGGCTGAAAGCGCATTTGATCGACCCGCGAGCACTCGCACCAGACAGCGTCATGCCTTCCTACGCGCACCTTTTTGACGACAGGCGCGGCGATGATCTGGTGCGTTATTTGCGCGAGCGCGGCATCGAAACCCTACCGCAATTGATCGAGCAACAAGCCCGGTGGACGCCTGAGAAAAGCGCGACTGCGGGCGTGGACGGGGATCGTTTATTCGCCCGCAATTGTGCGGTATGCCACGGAAATGACGGCGCGGGCGGCGGCCCGTTAGCGAGCCAACTCCCGATGCTGCCGACGAATCTGCGAAACGGCCCATTCATCCGCACGGCGGACGCGACCGACGAAACGATCTCGCGGGTTATCAAATTCGGAGTGATCGGCTCGCACATGCCCGGGCATGAAACATTGAGCGACGCGGAAATTCTCACCCTCACCAAGTTCATCCGAGCATGGCGGAATTGACTCTTGGCGCAGGCTGCAAATGGTGACAGTGAGTGAATATGTAACACTAAGCCGTGCGCGCATCATATCGCGTCACAGTTCGGTGCTTGCCTGATGATCTCTTGAGTTTCATTATTTTTTTATGGCAGGAACGAAATCAGAAATGCCTCGACCTCGCCGCAGTGCGTGTGCTGCGGCGGCTCTTCACGCGGAGATTGTTCGCCTCGCTCAAATGTCCATTGAGCAGCGGGTCAAAGCAGCCCTTTCGATGCGGGAACGCTTTGGTTTAATCGCAGTTTCAACCAAAGCTAAGTGAACGATGTCTAACGTCGAACTGCACTTACATACAGCAGAACGTGTCGTGTTCGTCCTCGCAGAAAACAACGTGCCAGCAGTGGTCATTGGAGGTGTGGCTTTGGCGGCTCATCGCTATGTACGCTACACCTCAGACATTGATTTAGGTGTTGACGCGGATGTTCCCAAAATGCGCGCTCTAACATCTGCACTTAAAAGTGAAGGGTTTGTGGTCGAATTACATGAGCCTGATGGAGACGATCCACTTTGTGGGGTTATCGATGTTTCGAGTCCGTCTGGTTTGGTGCAGGTAGTGAGTTTCGGCAACCGTTTCCCAGCAGTAATCCGAGACGCTCTTTCAGGAGAGGATGTTCGTATTGGACCCAACAGCGGGCTCCGGGTAGTGCCACTTGCACAACTTATTGCGATGAAGCTTTATGCAGGAGGAGTAAGTTCAAAATCTGACATTATTGAGCTGCTCCGCCGCAACCCAGATGCGGATTTGCAAGCAATCCAAACGACTTGCCGACGATATCGTCTGCGAGGTCTTAACTCATTACTTGAGGAGTTAGACTAGTTCGCGACAGTTTATTTTTAACGCTCAAGACTCCGTCAGTTCTTGATACACACCAAGCGTGCTGCGGCACATGGCATCGAGCGTGAATGGTTCGCCGACGGCTCCTGGCATCGGTTGGTCGCGTATGATTGCTGCGGCTGAAGAAATGACTGCTTCGATATTTCCTAGCGGTGCTGCGCCTTGTGGGAAAAGCTGGGCGAGCAACTCACCGACGCCGCCGCAATCGTAACCGACGACAGGTTTCCCGAGTGCGAGCGCCTCCAGCACGGTGCGGCCGAAGGATTCCGGTTGCTGCGAAAGCGCACAAACGAGCTGCGAAATGGCCATCACCTCGCGCAGATCGGATCGATGCCCGAGAAACGTGATGTCGGCATCAAGATCAAGTTGCTGCACCTGAGTGCGGAGTTCGGCGAGATAAGCGCGTTTTTTCGGGTGGGTATCGCCAGCGACTAGGCCGTGGACAGGAATGCCTTGTTGTTTGAGCGCGGCCACGAGTTTGAAAAAATCTTCGTGACCCTTGAGCCGAGTGATGCGCCCGGGCAGCAGCAGCACGTATTTTTCCGCGAGGCCCGGGTGTTGTGCGCGCCATTCGGTGAGCCAGGATTCGCTCGGATGGTAGTCCACGCCGTAGCGCGAGGACTCGATGCCACGCGGAATCACGCGGATGAGGTCGCGCGGGGTGTTCGGGTAATTTTGAAAAATGTAGTCGCGCGTGCTCTCAGAGACGGCGATCACGCGCTCGCCACGGGTCATGACGGCAGAGTAGGCATTCACGGAGTAAAAGCCATGCACGGTGCTGACGAGCCGAGGCCGTGTCTTCGGATCCATGCCGCGCCAAGCGAGCCAAACGATCCAGCCGGGAACGCGCGAGCGGATGTGGACGATGTCTGGTTGCTCACGAGTTAGAAATTTCCGCATGGCGGAAACTTGCAGCAGCGAAGCAAGACTCTTGCGGTGAACGGGCATGGCGTGGTGCCTTGCTCCGGCTTGTTCCAACGCGGAAACCATGCGCCCGCCATTGGACACGACGATGGCCTCG
>JBGSLX010000187.1:0-18794 GCA_041740475.1 Akkermansiaceae bacterium
CTCGAACAGGCGGCGCAGCAGGCGAATGCTCACGAGTTCATCGCCGCGCTGCCGGAAGGGTACGACACGATGGTCGGCCCGCGCGGCACCAAGCTCTCTGGCGGCCAGCGCCAACGCATCGCGATTGCGCGCGCGATTTTGGCAGATCCTCGGATTTTGCTGCTCGACGAAGCCACCTCCGCGCTCGATTCCGAGAGTGAGCGGCTCGTCCAAGAAGCGCTCGAACGATTGATGGCAGGTCGCACCAGCCTCGTCATCGCGCATCGGCTTTCCACCGTCCGCCACGCCGATCAAATTCTCGTCTTCAACCACGGGAAAATCGTCGAAACTGGCACACACGACGACCTCATCGCCCAAGGCGGAACCTACCGCTTCCTCGTCGAGACACAGTTGGTTTGATGGGCGTTTTTTCGCGGATCAAAACGCCATCCGCACTCCAGCCAGCCAAGTCCAGCCGTTGAAGTCACCACCGCCGGAGCCGCCATCGAGGTAGCTGTGTTTCACGCCGGACATGAGTTTCAGACGATGACCATCGATGTGGTAGTTCAGCCCGGCGTAGTTGGCGATCCAACGATCCCCGAGCTGATCGCCTGCGCCGGGTGAAAATGCCTCGTAACGTTTCGGCAGCATGACGCCGTTTGCATCGCTGCTCCCTGCAAATTCCGCGACATGGATGAACTGAAGTTTTTCCGTGATGGACCAAGTCGTCATGGCCGAAAGTGCGCCCACATCGGCTCGGCCATTTGCACCGTGGCCCCACAAGAGCTCGGCGGTGAAGCCCAGGCGGCCTTCGCGGATTTCATTCGAGAGCGAAAACGAGTCGGAGTATTGCGGCGACGCGGGGTCCTTGGGAGACGAGCGATGGCCGGGCTCGGTGTTGTGCAGCCACTGGAATTTCACGCTGCCGTGATCTGCCGCGATGCGTTCGCTGTAATCCAATCCCGCTTTGGCGAGGACCATCGCCCCGCCTTGGAAGCGCGGCCATTCGTCGCGACGCTCGTTGCTGAATGCGCCGAGGTAGTAGGACCAACCGCCAGCGATTTTCTCGCCGCAGACCCACGCGCCGGTGAGTTCGCCGCCGTAAAGCATGTTGCCGACGGCGGTGCGCTCGAATGCAGGAAACTCGCGCGATGAGTATTCTTGCTCGCGGTCGAACTTGAGTTCGATTTTTCCGGCGGAGACGTGCAGCGCGTCGCACTGCATCCAAACAGCGTAATTTTCGACCAAGCGTTGGTAAATGCGCGGCGACAGCTCCGGCTCGATGTCGGTGAGATTCAGGAAAAAGAGCTTTTGAAAAAACGTCCCTTTCATGCCGAGGCGCATGCGTCTGACCTCGATGTTTCCCCACGCCGAGCGATCCGGCACATCGGCGGTGCCAAATTTTCCAGAAGCATCCGAGCCATACGCATATTGAGTTTGGAGCTGGCCGATGATTGAAAGCTGCTGCACCCACGGATGTGCCGCGTTTTTGTAGAGCACGGGCAGGGACATCAGCCGCTCGTAGGTCGAGCCCTGCGCCAGTTTGCCCGCGAGAATACCGCTGGCCTCAGATGTGGGAAGTGTGGAAGCCGCGCGCAGAGACAGAGTGAATGCCAATCCAATGAGGGCGGCTTTCGTGAATGGCTTCATCGCTTGCAGGATCAGGCGGCTGCCCGTTTCCGCCGCATGTTCTCCCTTAAAATGAGCGCCTCAAGAGCGGAGCAAGCCATGCAATGCATGTGCGCCGATATGGGCAGAAAACCCAGCGTGGGCGCTGGCGCTGATCAAGTCGCTCGAAAGCTCCTCAAATTGATGCAAAATAAAGTTTACAATGATGCATTCTGAGGCAATGGTTCCGGCATGAGAATCACCGTGGACATTGAAGAAAGCATGTTGAGCGATCTGTTAAAGATCACTGGAGACAAGAACAAGAGCCCAGCCATCGCGCGGGCGGTCACGGAGTTTGTGCATCGCAAGAAAGCGCGGGAATTTGGCCGGATGATCCGCGAAGGGGCTTTTGATTACCCAGCAGCGGCGGCAGATCCTGCCCATGACACCGCCAATCCAGTTCCACCTCTTTACCCAGATTGATTCGCCATGGTACTCGTGGATTCTTCTGCCTGGATTGAGAGCCTGCGCCGAAATGGCGACATGCGGGTGAAACTCGCCGTCGAGGGCTTGCTGGAGGCTTACGAGGCACAGTGGTGTACACCCGTGCGCCTCGAAGTGCTCGGCGGCGCGCGCAAAGAGGAGCGCAATCGGCTGGGCGTGCATTTCTCGGTGATTCCCTACCGCCAGTGCCGTGAGGACGACTGGGAACGGGCTGTGGCGCTGGCGTGGCGGCTGCGTGAAAGAGGACTCACCGTGCCATGGCTGGACGTGCTGATCGCCGCCATCGCCATTCAAGACGGCGTGCGACTCTACGCCATCGACACCCATTTTCAGGAAATCGCCCGCCACACCAGCCTCTTGCTCTACCGCCCCGGATATGGCGGCAGCTTCAATGATATCGACGATGGCTGAGTATTTTCATCCATCTTTCCCGGCCCTTGCCACTCTTCGGGCAGTCGTTTAAGGCACGTAAACAATTTCCTCATGGCTGCTGAATACACCGAAGACGACATCAAATCCCTCGACTGGCGCGAGCACATCCGCATGCGCCCCGGCATGTACATCGGCAAGCTCGGTGATGGCTCGTCGCCCGACGATGGGCTCTACATTCTTCTGAAAGAAGCGATCGATAACTCCATCGACGAGCACATCATGGGCTACGGCAAAGAGGTCAAAATCGAGATCGACGAGCAGGGCCGTGTGGAAGTGCGCGACTTCGGACGCGGCATTCCGCTGGGAAAACTCTTCGACTGCGCCGCGCAGATCAACACCGGTGCGAAGTATGACAGCGAGGCGTTCAAAAAATCCGTCGGCCTCAACGGCGTGGGCATCAAGGCGGTGAACGCGCTCTCAGACTTCTTCGAGATCCAAGCGTGGCGTGATGGAGAAACCAAGGCGCTCGAGTTTTCCAAAGGCCAGCTCACCGTCGATATGAAGCATCCGCGCCGCGACGATGGCGTGAATGGCACGCGACTCGCCTTCGAGATCGATCGCGCGATTTTCCCGGCAAAGTCGAAGTTTCGCGAAAACTTCGTCGAGAAAATGTGCCGTTATTATTCCTACTTGAATCCAGCGCTGACGCTGAATTTCAACGGCAAGAAGTTCCGTTCCAAGGATGGCCTGCTCGATCTGCTGCGCGCGGAAATGGAAAATGAGCCGCTCTATCCGCCGATCCATCTGGTCGGCAAGGACATCGAAATCGCCTTCACCCACACCGCCGAGAGCAGCGAGGAATACTACAGTTTCGTCAACGGCCAGAACACCTCGCAAGGCGGCACCCACCTTGCGGCGTTTCGTGAGGCGCTGGTCCAAGTCGTCCGCGGCTTCTACAAAAAACAATACGATCCGGCTGACATCCGCGCCGGCATCGAGGCCGCTGTTTGCGTGCGCATCGTCGAGCCGGTCTTCGAGTCGCAAACCAAAACCAAGCTCGGCTCCGCCACCATCGTGCCCGGCGGCGAATCGCTGCGCACCTTCATCGGCAATTTCCTCAAGACCAATCTCGACAACTACCTGCACAAAAACTCGCAAGTCGCCGAGTCCATCCAGAAGCGCATCAACGCCGCCGAGCGCGAGCGCAAGGACCTCAAAGGCGTGCAAAAAATCGCCCGCGAACGCGCCAAGCAGGCGAAAGTCCACAACAAGAAACTCCGCGACTGCCGCATCCACCTCGATACCAAGCACACGCGGCGCGACGAAAGCACGCTCTTCATCACCGAGGGCGACTCCGCATCCGGCTCGATCACCAAGTCTCGCGACGTCGAAACGCAGGCGGTCTTTTCGCTGCGTGGCAAGCCGCTCAACACCTTCGGACTCGCCCGCAAGATCGTCTATGAAAACGAGGAGTTCGCCCTGCTCCAGGCCGCGCTCAACATCGAGGACGGCATCGAAGAACTGCGCTACAAACGCGTCGTCGTCGCCACCGATGCCGATGTGGATGGCATGCACATCCGCTTGTTGCTGCTCACTTTTTTCCTCCAGTTCTTCCCCGAACTCATCCGCGACGGCCACGTTTTCATCCTCCAGACGCCGCTATTCCGCGTCCGCAACAAGAAGGAAACGATCTACTGCTACGATGAATCCGAGCGCCGCAAGGCTCTGACCAAACTCGGTAAAAACGCAGAAATCACCCGTTTCAAAGGGCTCGGAGAAATTTCACCCGACGAGTTCGGCTTCATGATCGGCCCCAACATGCGGCTCGATCCGGTGGAGTACGAGGAAGGCAAAGGTGTGAAAGAACTGCTCGCCTTCTACATGGGAAAAAACACCCCCGAGCGCCAAGACTACATCATCGAGAATCTGCGCGAAGACGTGGACAAACAAATCGACGTCGCTGCGGCCGTGGCTTGAGGGCCGAAACCGTGTTGCGATGCAAAGCACTCATGAGGTTTTTCTCCGCTTGGCATCGTAACGCCTAGCGATTATCGAGCACTACATGTTACTTCGGCTATTGCTACTTCTCGGTTTGGGACTGGTCGCCGCGTGTTCGGAGGAGAATGAAACTCGTGACGGTGACATCATTTTTCATCGTTCCAAATCGCGCCAAGCAAAGGCCATCGCCGCCGCGACTCAGTCGGATTACACCCACATGGGCATCATTTTCTTTTCTGAGAATGAACCCTATGTCTATGAGGCGATTCAGCCTGTCACTCGCACACCGCTAAACGAATGGATTGAGCGCGGGGAGGGCAAACGCTATGTCATCAAGCGCCTCAAAGACTCCGAAGGCGTGGACTACTCCAAAGTGAAGAAGGAGGTGATCAGCCTGATGGGGAAGGACTACGATTGGCTCTTTGGCTGGAGTGACAGCAAGATTTACTGCTCCGAGCTTGTCTGGAAGGCATATGACAGAGGTGCTAGCATCAAGATCGGCTCATTGAAAAAGTTGAAAGATTTTGATCTCACCTCGCCGACCGTTCGCAAGACCATGCAAGAGCGATATGGGAAAAAGATCCCGATGGACATGGATGTCATCGCCCCTTCAGACATGTTTCTTTCCGATCAACTGCGCACGGTGACCAAGAAATAGAAGACGCCTGAAGATCCCATCGTTCCTTCTTCTTTCGTTCTTTTCGCCTATTTCGTTGTTCCCATCTTGGGCTGGGAGACGCTTCAAAGCGTTTTCACGATTTTCCCGCCGAGAGAGAGGATGCGGGCGTTGGCTTTGGCGGATTCTGCCTCGGGGATGTTGCCATCGCGGACATACATTTGGGAAAGGCTGGTCCAAGCGAGAAGGTCATTGGGCTTGAGGGTGACGGCTTGCAGTCCGCAGCCGATGGCTTCTTTGATCTGGCCCGATTTCAGCAAAGTCATTCCGAGGGCATGCCAAGCATCGAAAAACTCCGGATCGCTTGCGACGCAGCGGCGGTAAAGCGCGATCGACTCCTCCAGCTCTCCCACGGCGAGATGACCGTTTGCTTCGTCAAATAATTCGAGTGGATCTGCCATGCGTGGGAGAATGCTGCGGCAGAAACCCGAAGCCGATCACTTTTTGTAGAGCACCTTCACATTGGCTGCTTCCACGCGATCGGCGAGCCATGAACTGTAGGCTGCCGTTTCGTTGGTCCGTGCAGCCGATGAAACTTTTGCTTCGACTCCGGATGCGCCATCCGCCTTTTTTTCGACCTCACGGGTGGCGACGTGGATGATGAACGCGCGGTCAGATTCGGTGACGATTTCCGCGAGGCTGCCCGGGTCCACACTGCGCACGGTTTCTAGCAAGTTACGCGGCTCCTTGGTGGCGTCTGGATTGTAATCCACGGTGACTTTGGAGAACTCGTGTGTCTGGCTGATGCCAGCAGCGGTGGCGGCTTCTGCAAATGTCTTACCCGCTGCCATGGCTTCTTTGATTTTGACGACCGCTTCATCCGCTGCCGCTTTCATCTTTTCCTTGGCTTTTTCCTCGATGAATTGTGCGCGAGCGTCGTCTTTGGCTTCCTCGAATGTCTTGGCGCGTGACGCCTCCACTTCATCGAGACGAGCGACGAGCCATTGGTTTTCGCCGATTGCGATGGGCTGGGAAAGTTTGGAAACTGGGTCGCTCGTTAGCTCGATGCGGAATAGTTCATCGACTGCTTTGCCGCCGCGGCTGGACGAGCGCAGGTTGATATCGAGTTCTGCGGGCGGCGCAGACTGGGTGAAAAGCTCGGTGGTTTTCACTTCCCAGCCGTTCGCCTTGGCGAGGTCTTCAAAACCAGCACCTTTTTGCTCTTCGAGCTGGAATGTGAAATCATCGATCTTGGCGTCGGTCTCGATTTGAGCTTTCCGACGATTTTCTGCGAATTCTGCGGCTTTTTTGGCCTTCTCCTCAGCCTTTTTCGCCTCGATGGCTTTTTTCTCCTCATCGGTGGCCGCAGCCTCAACCAGTGACTCCTTATCCTCGGTGGCGGACTCATCGGCAGGCATGTTCGGCGTGGCGATGATGTAGGTGAATCGGCGGCGTGGCTGAGTGGTGAAGGCGTCCTGTATGTTTTCCCAGTAGGCTTTGATTTCTTCTTCGGTCGGCTCGATGGCGGATGAGAACGGATCAATATCGAGGCGAGCGATGCTGCCTGAGACTTTCTGGTCATCCAGCGCGACGAGGAGAGCACTTAAGTCGCGGTTAGCGGTGAGGCCAGAGCCGATGATCGAGTTGATCTTTTGGGATGCGAGCGCGTCGGACGCTAGCTCACGCAAGTCCGCTTCGGTCATGCCGAGACGACCGATGCCTTTTTCGATAAAATTGCGGTAGGTCGTTTCATCGAATTTTCCATCAGCGCCGGCGAAAGCACGCATGTTGCGGATGTAGTCCGAGACTTCTTGTTCGCCGGGATGGACTCCGAGCTCATCCTTGGCTTGGCGCAGTAAGATGCGGTTGATGAAAAATTTCTCGGCGGCATCTTCTTGGCCTGAGGACTTGGCGGTGAGTCCGATCATGAATTGGTAAAGGCCAAAATCTCCGGCGCGAGCGAGTGCACCGGTCAGATCGAAAGCACCGCTGCCGAGGTTGGAGAACTCCTTGTCGTTGTATGCGCGACCGTCGATTTCGATCACGCTGCTGCCACCAACGCCGCCCATGAGCACATCGTCTTTGATGCCGATGACCAGAGAAACGACAACGAGAGCCATGAATAAGACGATTAGGCCAGTGTATTTGCGAAGGTTTTCAATCATGTATGAATAAGGTGAGTTGCGCGCAGCGGGGCGAGTTAAGAGAGCGCTTCGCCGATCATCAATGGTAATTCTCGGGGCAGAATCCAAAGCATCCGTGCAGAAATGCGGCAGACATTTTAAGCAATCCGGCTTGCTCATAAGTTGGAATGCGGATTCTTTGACCGACCATGAACGTTCGCTGGATCAATTCGCTGCTGTGGGGAAACTCGGTGGCGCTCGCTTGGATGTGGGGCTTGGGGCTGTTTTTCAGCGTTCAAATGACATTCATGTTTGGCTTGCAGGGGCTGCTGCTGTTCGCGGTGCCCAATGCGCTGGGGCTGATGTTTTTCGGAGTGCTGACGCAACGCGTGGCCAATCGCCATGCGGGTGGTCGAGAATCGCTGGCGCTGTTTTTTGACCGCTTTGCGAAACCGTTCCGACTGGCGTTTTATCTCTATCAGGTGGTCGCGCTCACACTCACCGTCTTCGCGCTCACGCATTATTTGTTCCGTCCGCTGAGCTTGGTGTCTGGCCCAGGACTGACAGCGCTCTATCTGTGCATGGCGGTTTTTGTGGTGCTGGCGGCAGGCTGTTTATTTGGAGAAGAATACGGTATTCAGCGCATCAAACACGGCCACGCCTTCATGGGAGCAATCGTGGTGAGCTGCATCGCGATCATTCTGTTTTCGCTCAGTCCATTGATTCCGGAGAATCTGCAATGGGGGCCAGTGAATGAAAATATCCGCCTCGGCCCGAGCATGTGGGGCTACGTGATTCCCTTGGTGATCGGCTTATTTGTGGGGCCGTGGCTTGACTTGCAGCACTGGCAGCGCGCCATCCAAATTCATCGCGAAGACACCTCGATCCGCAGCAGCTACCTCTTCGGCGGCATCATTTTCTTTCTGCTGCTGATTTTTCACGGCTGCCTGGCCGCGTGGGTGATGGCAAAAATCGGGCCGTTTGATGCGGAGGGCATGAAGCTTTATGTGAATGAGGCGTTGGATAAAAAGTTCGATTACGCGCACCATTTGGTAGTCCGGTATTTCGAGCAGTCCGATGCAGGGATCGGCGGTTTGCTGCCATCGGCGTACTTCATTTTTCTCGGCATCTGCATTTTGACGACCCTGGACAGCGGTTATGTCGCGCTCAAATGGTTCCTCGGGGTAAACGTGGCGAAAACGCAGAACGTCCTGATAGGCATGATTCCGAAGCGTCTGCTGGAGTCGCCGATTCCGACGTTTCTTCTGGTGGCGGTGATCGCCATCGGTGGTTTGTGGGCGCGGATCGAGCTGGAGTATTTCATGGTGTTTTACGCCTCGTTCTTCGTGGGATACGCCGCTTTGGCGATCGCTCGCTGTTTTGTGCCGAATTCCCAGCAGCCGCTGCCGCAGATTCGCATGTTTTCGCTGGCCAGCATTTCGTTGGCGATTTTTTCGCTCGGATACATCAACTCGTCAGACTCGTTGTTTGTCATCGGTTCTCTGCTGCCACTGGCTTATGTGGTGTGGTTGGTGGTGCGCACCGACCTGCTGCGGGTGGTGACGGCGAAGGCCAGTGAGGTGCTCGAAGCTGCGGCTTCGGAAATCCCCGCGATCAAAACCATCACCAAGACCGCGACCGCAATCGGTGCGACGCATGTGACGGCACCCAGTTCGCAAGACGTGTCATCTCTGAGTGGTCACTTTGAGGGCAAGTGGTTCGTTTATTCGTTCATCGCCACATACCAAGACACCAACTCAGTCGGAAATGTGTATTTCGGCATGTATGCGCTGTTCGTCGGCAAAACACGCGAGTTGTTCTTCAATCAAGTGATGCCGGACTTCGATTTGAAAACAACCTCGTTCTACATTCTGACGCGTTCTTTCGAGCACAAATTCGTCCGTGAGGCGCGCGAGTTTGACATCATCACGGTGAAAATCCGCATCGCAGACTTCAATCGCAAGTTCTGCACTTTGGAGCATCAAATCTTCGGCCCCGAGAAGGAATTGCTCGGCAAAGGCAAGCAGAGCCTGCTTTTCGTCTCAGCCAAGGATTACAGTCTGCTGGACATTCCGGGCCAAGTTTACACCGCCTTTATCCCGCATGTTTGAGCGGTGAGGAACCGCCGCACTTGCGAGATGGTTTTTTGCCTTACAAGCTCTGCGGGTGATTCGTTTTGCGGTGCTTGGCAGTGGTAGTGGTGGAAACGCGGCAGTCGTCGAGTGCGGCGGCGTGCGCCTGATGATCGATGCCGGGCTCAGCGCAAAACAACTGTGTCTGCGGCTCGCACAGGTCGGCATCCACCCTGCGCAACTCGATGGCATTCTGCTGACGCATGAGCACGGCGACCACGTGAAAGGGCTCAAAGTATTTCTCAAAAATCATCCGGTGCCTGTCTTCGCCACACCAGCCACGCGCAAGATGATGGACATCCAAGGCATCGAGGGCGGTACGTGGAAGACCTTTGAAACTGCGCAAACTTTCACCATCGGCGCGGCCGTGATCCAGAGTTTCACCGTCCACCACGATGCCGTGGACCCCGTCGGTTTCGTGATTGGCCACAATACGCGTCAGCTCGGAGTGGTCACCGACGTCGGCCACGTCACGGCCAGCATGATCGACAAGCTGCGCGGGCTGCATGGTTTGTTTGTCGAGGCCAACTACGATGATGGTTTGTTAGAAGCGGATTGCAAACGTCCGTGGAGCACCAAGCAGCGCATCATCTCGCGCCACGGGCATCTCTCGAATGCGCAGGTCGCGCAACTCATCCGTGAGATCGCCCATTCCGGCCTCGGAAACATCGTGCTCGGACACCTGAGCTCGGACTGCAACAGCCCTGAGCTGGTTCTTAAGCAGGTGCGCGCCAGCCTTGAGGAATCCGGCCATCACCACGTAGGCTTGCACTGCGCCTGCCAAGACCAGCCGACTTGCTGGTTCGAGCTGTGATTTTTCCCAATCGAAATTCCATGAACGACCACTCAGAAATCCTGATCACTTTTGCGCTCACTGAGGACATCGGCGAAGGCGATGTGACCTCGCTCTATTTCATCCCGGAGCAGCGTCGGGCGCGTGCTTTCATCGCTGCCCGGCGCGATGGGGTGATCTCTGGCATCGAGCTGGCGGCGCGGGTGTTTGCGAAAGTGGACCGCTCGCTGGATGTGGAAATTCTCATTCCAGACGGCAGTCGGGTGAGCACCGGTGCGCTGCTTCTCCGCGTGGAAGGCTCCGCACGCGCGATCCTCACCGCAGAACGCACAGCGCTCAATTTCCTCCAACATCTCAGCGGAGTGGCGACGCAGACGGCGGCCTACGTCGAGGCCATCAAAGGCACCAAGGCCCGCATCCTCGACACCCGGAAAACCACACCCGGCTACCGGCTTCTAGAAAAACGAGCCGTCGTCCACGGCGGCGGTGAAAACCACCGACTGGGGCTCTACGACCGCGCGATGGTGAAGGACAATCATCTCGTCGCAGAAAGCGGGCCGGATGCCCTCCAAGCGGCGATCCTGAAATTGAAAACCGAGAAACCCGGAGTCGAAGTGGAAGTCGAGGCAGACAGCTTGGCACAGGTGCAGACATTTCTCCAAATGTCAGGCGTGGACCACATCTTACTCGATAATATGAGCCTGCAGGAAATGCGCGACGCGGTAGCAATGCGTGGGGAACGCGTCCATCCGATGTTAGAAGCAAGCGGTGGCGTGAATCTCGGAACGGTGCGCGCCATCGCTGAAACGGGCGTGGACTACATCTCAGTCGGTGCGATTACCCACTCGGCACCCGCGCTCGATGTCGGGCTGGACTTTTCACCGCTTTGAACGATGCAGACGGCTTTCCACGAACTTGCCGCGGATTTTCCCGATCCATTCCGGCTGCTGGTCAGAGAAACGGCGGCGTCCACCAATGACGAGCTGCGGACTCTGGCAGAAGCAGGCGCGGCGGAAGGACTCGTGCTGCTTGCGCTCCATCAAACGGCGGGTCGCGGACGGCGCGGCGCTTGTTGGTTTGCGCCGCCTGGCGAGTCACTCGCATTTTCCATCCTGCTCAAGCCAGCGGAACCCAAGGCGCTGTGGCCGCGTCTGGCATTGGCCGCTGGTCTCGCCGTCGCAGAAGCTGCGGAGTCGTTCGGTCCAGCCGTCGGCATCAAGTGGCCCAATGACGTCTGGATCGGACGGCGAAAACTTGCAGGCATCCTCGTCGAAGCAGGCCGGGATTTCGCCATCGTCGGCATCGGCTTCAATGTGAACACCACATCTTTTCCGGCAGAAGTTTCAGAAATCGCGACCTCGCTCCGCATCGAAACATCCTGCGAGCAGTCGAGCCCGGACGTGCTCGCCGCCATCATCCACGGCTTCGCGCGGCGCTGTCGCAGCATCGGCAGCGATTTCGACCTGCTGTTAGACTCGGTGCGTCAGCGATGCGTGCTCACTGGCCACCGCGTCTCACTCACGACCGCAAGTGGACGAAAGCAGGGAGTCGTCGAAGGCATCGCGTCGAGCGGCGAGCTGCTCGTCCGCATCGATCAGAAACTCGAACGATTCTTACAAGCGGACGAGGTGCGGATCCTCGATTGAGAAAAATTAACCACGGAATACACGGATCGCACGGAAGGTAAGAGAGTTACCATCCGCGCAAGCCCTCCACTTTCCGTGTATTCAGTGTGTTCAGTGGTTCGCTTATACTCTTCAAAGTGAAGCGCTTACCACTGAGTGCATGCTCGGAATTGTTCCAAGCGCTGGTCGAGGTCTTCTTGCGTCAGCGCTTCAAGGCGGCACGTCGAGAATGCCTCACAGGTGAACGAAGCGAGAATCGAGCCACGCACGATCGCCTGCCGGATTTGTTCAGTGCTGTAAGGTGGTGTTCCTTGTGCGGCGAGATAGCCCGCCATCGCGCCGACGAAGGTATCGCCTGCGCCTGTCGGGTCTGCCAATGCGGCGAGCGGCCATGCGGTGGAGCGGAAAATTTCGCCGTTCTGTGAAAACATCATCGCGCCGAATTCGCCGAGTTTCACGACCACATGGCGCGGGCCTTTTTCTAGCAAGATTTGCCCGGCCCGGACCAGATTTGAGCATTGAGCCAGTTCCCGCGCTTCGCCTTCGTTGAGCACAAAAAGATCGAGCTGCGGCAGGACTTGATACAGGCGCTCGTTGGCAATCGAGATCCACAAGTCCATCGTATCGGCCACCACAAATCGTGCGGGATTCCCACTCGAATCGATGCCGCACTGGGCCAGCATTTCGATCTGATTGTCCGGCGACATATTGGCCAGCACGACGATGGGCGCGTCCGCTATCGTGGCCGGGACTTTAACTTGCCAGTTTTCTAACACATTAAGGCCCACCCGATGCGTTGTGCGCTCGTTCATGTTCGTGTGGTATTCGCCGGACCAAGTGAACGACTCGCTGTCGGAGCGTTCGACTCCGTCCAGTGACACGCCATGGCTTTCGAGCATATCGAGATGCGCCTTCGGAAAATCATGACCGATAATGCCGACCAGCGAGACAGGCGTGCTATAGAACGAAGCGGCCAGTGCGGCGTATGCAGCGGAACCACCCAATAAGTTAGCGGCTTCCGCCTCGGGGGTTTTCACGTGATCGATGGCGATGGTTCCGCCAACGATGACGGGGACTGGGGAGTGGCTGTTGGTGCTCATGGCGGCGAATTCATAACGGCCAAAGTGGAAATTCAAACCACAAAAAATTCGCAAACTGAAGCCACTCACATACGCCCAACTGGAGCGCGGAATTGATTCCGCACTCACAGCATTCCAGACCCGCAGCAAACCTTCAGCGATCCGAAGCGAGCGCTTCCATCAAGTATCGCGATGGACGGAAGTTTTCGATGAGCACTTCTTGCTGATCACCGCGCTTCATGCGGACTTGGCTGATGTTGAAGTTCGGCGTTTTGTGCGGAGCGAATAGGATGTCGTCGTGCGTCGAGTTTTCGTGCTTCTTGAACATCGAGGGCAAAATGTCACCGCCGAGATGGTCATCGCGACCGGTGGCGAGGTGGCAGGTGCCGAGCACTTTTTCGTCTTGGATGTCTGCACCGGAAACGGGCAGCACTTGCGTGCCAAAACCGAGCTCGCCGAGAGTGCCGGTCATCGGATCGTCTTTCAGCCGGGCGTTGTGCGCATCAATGGTCGCTTGGTCACCAGAGATCAGAGTGGAGCGGATGATGCAGCGGTCTTCGACGTCGAGCACGCCGAGTGTGCCATCCGCATATTTCATCGGGAACTGCCCACGGGCGTCGCTGGGAACGAAATAAACTTCTCCCGCAGGAAGATTGGCGATGTCAGGAGCGGTGCCGAGGCAAAGACCGTGAGACTTCTGCGCTTCTTGGCCAGCAAGACCGAGCCAAGCGGTTAGCACCCGTCCGTCTTCAAGCGCGAAGTCGATCTCGATGTCATCGGCGCGGGTCAGAGCGAGACGCAGGCGTTCGGCATCGGCCGAGACTTGATGGTAGTCCACTGCGAGGCCGGAGTTGAGAATCACATCGTTGAGACCGTGCAATGTCGCACCACGGAAACCGTATTCTTTGGCCTTGGCGGTGAGCGGCGCGGTGGCGGAAAATGTCGAGATGCAGAGGATCAGGTCGTAGTTCGGGTAAATGTCGCGATCAAGCGAGAGGTGCTTGCCGGAGGTGTCCCAAACGTCGTCTTGGAGATCGAGATTGGAGCCATGCGTGCAGCGGAACGCGAACATTTCACCGCCGAACATGCCAAGCGCTTTGAGCCCGCCGTCTTGCAAACCTTGGTAAATGTGAAGATGTGCATTTTTCTGAATCGGGAAGCCTTCCTGTTGGAGAAATGCGAAATCTTTAATCAGTTCGGCAGGTTCATCGAAATCCACCAACACACAAACACGGCAGCCTGCGGTCGGATCAAACACCGTGCCGAGCAGGCGATTGAGGTCGAATGGCGGGAACTCGCGCTTTTCGGGGTTTAGCAGAATTTCTTCTTTTAAATATTCTGGGAGTGGTGCTGTTGCGTTCATTGCGTGCGAGGTTAGACCCAATCATGAGTGCCGCAAGCGACGTTTCAGCCAAAATTTTCCTGCCTGTTCATCGGTGAGTCAGAAAAACGAAGCGTGACACTGTCGGTGCGATCCGTAAGTTCCGCGTAGTAATTTCCCTCACCGAATTTCCATGAACCATCCTCTTCAATCCTCAGAATCTGAGTCGCACCACACGGATCCCGCTGACGGCTGCGGCGCTGGCAACCAAACTGCCGACTACTCACGGCGCGGTTTTTTGCTGATGGCGGCTGCTCTGAGCAGTTGCAAAGCGGCCGAACCCATCAAGACGACTCCGACGCCGACACCCACCGCGAGCGTCCGCACGCCAGCCAATCCCAACTACCGCACGCCGCCCGTGCAAGGCCCAGTGCCGCGCAATCCTGACATCGCACAGAGCGCAAATTTTTCCAAAAGCTCGGGCATCACCTTCACGCGAGTTCCGGTTTCCGGAAATTTCATCGCCATCACCTTCGATGACGGGCCGCACCCACAAAACACCCCGCGGCTGCTCGATATTCTCCGCGCTCGCAACGTGAAAGCGACCTTCTACGTGATCGGCCGCAGCGTCGATACCCACCCACAAATCGTCCGTCGCACCGTGGCGGAGGGTCATGAAATCGGCAACCACTCGCAGACTCACCGCCTTCTCAGCAAATTGGGCGACACCGAGCTGCGGAAGGAAATGACTAGTTGCGCCTCTGCCGTGGAACGCGCCGCCGGCGTCCAGATGCGCACGATGCGCCCACCCTACGGCGGGCTGCTCCAGCGCCAACGCGAGCTCGTCCACGCGGAGTTCGGCTACCCGACCATTCTCTGGTCGGTGGATCCGCTCGATTGGAAACGCCCCGGCCCATCGGTGGTCACCTCGCGCATTCTGAGCGGCACTAACGCGGGTGGCATCGTTCTCGCTCACGACCTTCACTCGCAAACGGTGGATGCGATGCCCGCCACGCTCGATGGCTTGCTGCGTCGCGGCTTCAAATTCGTCACGGTTTCTCAACTGCTGGCCATGAAAACCGACGTGGCGACCGCTCAGGCCGCCGCCACTCCAGCCACTTACTGAGAATTTTCAATCAGCCGTGAGCGACTGCATGTTCGGCGAGCGCTTTTTCGCAGCACGCGAACGGCTCTCTGGGCTGATTCACGCGATCCGCAGCTTGGCGGCTGAGACCCAGGCCGACGCCAAAGATCACCTGTCTGCCGCCAGCTTGAACAATGAGCTGCTGCGTCCCTTCACTTTCATCGCCTGTGGCGAAATCAACGCCGGCAAGTCCTCGCTGCTGAATGCCTTGTGCGGTCAAGAGCTGTGCTCGACCGGATTTCTCCCGATCACCGATAGCGTCCAGCGCTTCCGCTATGGCTCTACTGCGGCGGATTCATCTCTCGCAGGAATCGAGGAAAAAATTCGCCCGCTGAGATTTTTAAAGGACGTGGTTTTGATCGATGCGCCGGGAACGAATTCTGTGGACCAAGATCTGCTAGAGCGCATGGCTCACGAGGTGCTCGGCGCGGATTTGCTGCTGTGCGTGTTCCCCGTGACCAATCCATGGGGAGCCGCAACTTGGGATTTTCTCACACGTTTTCCCGCAGAGGTTCTGGATCGCAGCGTGCTGATCATCCAGCAAGCGGACCAACGCGAGCCCTGCGACATCAAGGTCATTCTCGGGCACATGGCGGATCTATCGCTCAAGCGCCTCGGGCGGTCGCTGCCGGTGTTTGCGCTTTCCGCGAAACTCGCATCGGAGGCCAGCCGCAGCTCTCCCAAGTCGGCGAAACTCTGGCAGGCAAGTGGTTTTCCGGCATTGCTGGACTTCATCACTCACACGATCTGCCTGTCACCCACGCGCTCTGCGCTGCTAGATACGTGGCGCTCGCATGCGGCAAAAGCGCTGCGACTGGTCGAGGACCACATCGACAACCAAGACCGCGAAATCAAAAATCACAATCGTTTCATTGATGGAATCGAGCGCGAAATCGACCAGGCACGTCTCGAATTTGTCGCGCGGCTGCCGCATCACCTGACGAAAGTCGCGGAAGTCTTCCAGACCGAAGCCGCTGGTGTCAGCCGCTTGCTGCACCGCAGGCTGCGTGCGCTGCCGTCGTTTCTGCGCCTGTTCAACGGAGAACGCTGCGGCCAGCAAATGGAAAGTGCGTTCATCGAGCGCCTGCAACAAACCATCGAGACGGTCGCCGAAAAGGACGCCAACGCCGTCGCGGAATCGTGCGCGAGCCACTGGCAAGAGCTTGGCGGGCGGATTCACGAGAGGATGGGCACCCAGCTCCGATCCGAGAAACCGATTGATGAAATCCTCGCGATCGCCCGCAAGCGATTTGTCTCGCGCCTCAGCGGAGCGGCCCGGGAAAGCATCGGCAGTCTGCAAGTGCGCAGTTTGCTCGATAAAGAACTCCGCCGCCGCGATCTGGCACTGCGCTCATTTTTGATCATGACTCTCGTGCTGCTCACCATCGGAGCGAGCTGCGGCGCGCTGGGCATCCCGTGGCTGCCCGCGATTTTATGCTCACTGTCAGGATTGTTTTACGCAGGCGGCGTGGCTGTCGCGTGGATCACCCGCCGCTCGATCACCCGGGATTTCCGGAAACGCCTGCTCGATACCTGCGGCACCTTTGCCAGCGCATTGCAAACCGACTACGAAGACGCGCTGCGAGTGCTTTTTCAGGATTACACCGCCTCGCTCGGCTACCTGCGCACCCACCTCGCCCGCGAGAAACTCGCCATCGAGCCGCGCCTGCGCCGTTGGCAAGAACTCTTCCTCACCCTCAAAACCATCGAACAAGATCTACACCGCTGATTTCATCTTCAGGGCCGCCAACGTCATCGTTGGCTTGAGAATGAATCGACGAAAAATCCTACGGATTCACCCCAAAAACGGAGCGGTAAAACTGCCAATTCGCGGAACCGATTCCGAGGAGAACTTGCAGTGCCTCATGACCCACTCCCGGCAGTTCACGGTAAAAATGGGCGATGTTGAGACTGTTGAAATGCGCTGAAAGCTCCCGGTTGTTCGTCAGCATGGGGTCTTCACTGCCGACGACCATGCGGATGACAAATCCAGATGGCAGCGAGTTGGCGCTGAGCTCGGCCTGTCGCCGAGGGCTCTGGGCCGTGAAGTATTCCGCATCGTTGCCATAGACATTGGCAAAAATCGTTTCGCGGACATCCAGTGGGATCAACGCATTTTCATCATTGAGAAAATCCTGCTGAAGCGCCCCCGCACTCATCATCGAAAGGCCACGAAACTTTTCCGCAAACTTCATCCCAAGCCGTGCCGCGCCATAGCCGCCCATGCTAAAGCCCTCGATCAGTCGTCCTTGCCGAGTGGCGATTGTGCGAAATGACCCATCCACGTGAGGTATCAAGTCATTGATCACCATCGACTCCAAGGGCGTGACACCGTTTTTAGAGTCGCACCACATCCCGTGCGGCAGACCATTCGCGAAAACCATGATCACAGGAGGCATCAGCCCGAGGTTCATCGCGTTCGAATACAACTGGCTAATCGGCGCCACACCCGAGACCCCCGCGTTCGCACCATGAAGCCAGTAGATCACCGGAAACCGCCGATCCGGCTCGCTCCCGTAGGCCGTCGGCAGATGAATGTGATAACTCACCGGCCGCCCAATCAAGTTACTGTGAAACAAACGATACGCCGCTTGAGTCGAATTCGCGGCTGCGGTCACCCACTCGTCCGCCGGACTTGGGTAACCACTCAGTCGATAAAAACGTGAGGAGGCCTCGCGCGGCAACGGCAACGATTCCTGACCTCCGTCGCCCGCCCAAAAGCGGTGCAAATAAGTCCACTGTGAGAAATCATCCGTCTCCTCCACAAACCACTGAAAACCCTGCGGTTTCCCAAAACTCAGCTCGATCTGGTCTGGCCCCGATCCGCTCACTGGCAAGATCGTCAACCCCGCAGGCACCTCCGCAGCAAAACACGTCTTCAGTGCCACTAACACCCAGATAGTCTGCCATGCGCGAACGAAGCGTCGTTGATAAGAAGGATGTTTCATCGGAGGTAGTATGTTGAATCGACTTTAAACCATACCCAAGCGCATGCGTTGCGGAAATCCTTCACATCGCAAAAACGCGCTCTTCGATACGCGAGCCACATCATCCCCTCCAGTCGCGAAGAAGTGTCAGAGCATCTCTCTGTGGAGCGCGGAATTCGTTCCGCACGCATACGAAGCAACACATGGAAGCATCCGTGTCTCTGATTTCGGCTCATCTCAGATGGCATTCAAAAAATCGCCTGAGAATTCGACCTGAACTTCTCTTAAAAGATCTGCAATCCGTTCTCTGTCTGGCTCCTCCGGAAGAGTGGATTTTTCAAACGCCTCTCTTATTTCCTCCAGCCTCAATTCAGTGA
Source organism: Akkermansiaceae bacterium (assembly GCA_041740475.1). Taxonomy (GTDB): domain Bacteria; phylum Verrucomicrobiota; class Verrucomicrobiia; order Verrucomicrobiales; family Akkermansiaceae; genus Luteolibacter. The sequence goes on from JBGSLX010000187.1 coordinate 18,599, forward strand.
GATCAAGGATTTCCTCGTAGGAAAGTTTCCCCTCCCGAATTTCAAGTAGCGACGCAGCGTTCGGACGGCGGACGCGCACCAATCCATCACGCGCGATTTCTAGAGCCATATCTAGCAGCCGGAAGGTGTGCATGATGTTCTTAGAATCATATTCCATGCCGTGTGCTTCGTTCGTTTGGTAACGCTCATCGTTGCG
>JBGSLX010000188.1:0-7635 GCA_041740475.1 Akkermansiaceae bacterium
AGGTGTTCACATCACCTTGCGACCGATCCGCGCGGAGCGGCGTGAGCTGCTGCTCAAGGCCTTGGCCGGGCGGATCGAGCGCGCACGCTTCTAAACTCCCGATTTCGACAGAACAGATGAGACCTCGATTCCAAGCATACAAACATCATCATCGAAGTGTTTGGCCTGCGAAAATGCCAGCACGCTCGATAGAATTTCCTCCAGTGTGTCATCGAGATGTTCGCTTGCATGCTTGGCAATGAGCTCGATGAGGCGTTTCTCGAAAAATGCCTCGCCCTGTGCATTTTCAGCTTCCAGAAGCCCGTCGGTGAAGAGGATGAAACGACAAATGGGATCAAGCGTCATGGTCGAGCACGGGTAAACGGCCTCGCGGCTGAGCCCGAGACCCGGACCGCGTTGTTCGCGCTCAATGGCGATTTGGCGTGTGCCTTGTGAGTCTTGAAGCACCGGCCCCGGATGACCTGCACAGGCGTATCGGAAAGTGCCTGTTTCGAGATCAATGACTCCGTAAAATGCGGTGGCAAACATCGTAGTTCCCGCACGATCCAGAATTGCGACGAGGCCATCGTTCAGGCCGTGCAAAAAGGCACCGGGATCGTTGGCGAGCGAGCGTTGTTTTTCCAGCAAGCCGCGCAGCATCGCCACCACCAGTGCGGAGCGCACGCCGTGGCCCATCACATCGCAGATTAAAATACCCGCACAATCTTGGCGCAGTGGGATGATTTCAAAAAAATCGCCCGCAAGACCCGAAATCGGCACATACCGCGAACCGAAACTGAGCTGGCGCGAAGAGTCGGCAATGCGCGGGAAATGTCGGGTGGTGAAGGCGTGTTGAATCTCGCGGGCCAGATGCAGCTCTTCCTCGTAAATTTCGTTTTTTTCCTGAAGCTCTTCCGCCAATTCAGTGGCTTTGCGCTGGGCGCGGATGATGCGGGAAACGTCGCTGGAAATGCCAAAAGTGCCCTTGATGTTTCCGATGCGATCACGCCACGGGAATTTTGAAGTCATGACCCATGTTTCATCACGTTGGGGCCAGACTTCATGTTCGAGCTTATCGGTGATGGGTTCTCCGGTTCTGATGATCTGGAGTTCATCCAACTCAGCAGGTTTCCAGTGATCCTCGTCAAAAATTTCTTTGTCATGCTTGCCGACCAATTCCGCGCTTTCATGGAGGCCTACCCACTGCGCCATGCCGCGATTCGCCATCACGAAACGCGAATCCGAGTCCTTGAAATAAACATGCACCGGGATGTTATCGATCAGTTGCCGCAGCAGAAACCGCTCTTCCTCCACTTGTGCCTCGGCTTCTTTGCGGCGGCTGATGTTGATCATCGAGCCCGCGATGCGGCAGGCCTCGCCAGCGCGATTTCTCACCACGGAGCCACGAATGCGCAGCCAGCGCCAGTCCCCGCCGCCGGTGAGCACGCGTGCGTCCACGGCCATCGTTTCGGGTCCGCCGTCCTGCAAGGCTTGGGCTACCGTCAGCTCCACCGCGCGGCGCTCGTCGGGATGAATTGATTCGAAAGGCGGCAGAAATAAGTGCGGCGCTCGATCTTTCCCGCATTCCAAAAACTCCAAAATTCGCCGCGAGTAATAAATTTCTCTGCTCTCCGTCCACCAATCCCAAATGCCCTCGTTTGAGGCCTTGAGCGCCAGTTCTAGGCGTTCCAGTTTGAGGGAATCTCGATCATTCATTTCCCGTGGTTCTTCATGCTGCATGGTGGCGAAATTGTCTGATCCGCCACGCCACGGCAAGCAAGAGTTCCTCGAGACAACGCATCAAGACTCCCATTGATTCCATGATCGAAACGCGGAGCAGCGGAGATCTCAGCGCTTTTCTCTGCGAACACCGTGTCTCGGCGTTTCGCTGAAAATCGAAGATGAGTCGGCAAGCAAGAGTTCTGGCGGCACACCTTGCGAGGTGCTTGCTTCTCCGCAGTGACGAGCCAATCGGAAAATCAACTGCTCAAGGGAGTTTCGCGCTCGTTTTACCTGTCGCTGCGCTTGCTTCCGCCGCAAATGCGCGACGCAGCCAGCTTGGGATATCTGATCGCTCGCACCAGCGACACGCTTGCCGATACCGCCGAAATCCCAGCCGAGCTGCGCCTGCGCTTTTTGGCGGAGTTTTCGCATGCGCTTTCGACCAGCGGCCCGTCGCCAATCTGGCCAGCGGAAATTTCGCGGTCGCTCGAAGACCCGCGCGAGCGTGTTTTGATGGAATCCACGACCGGGCTTTTCTCGTGGCTGGCGCGTGTTCCGGTGGGTGAAGCGCAGCTCATTCGCGAAGTGGCCGCCACCATCATCAGTGGTCAAATGCTTGATTTGGAACGATTTGGGGCGGCTGACGAGAGTCATCTGGTTTCGCTGAAAAATGACGCGGAACTCGAAGATTACGCGTGGCGGGTGGCTGGCTGCGTGGGCGTGTTTTGGACCAAGCTGGGCCTGCTCACGCTCGGTGAGCGTTTTTCCACAATGGATGTCGAGTGGCTGACGGCCCGTGCGAGCGCTTATGGCAAGGGTTTGCAGTTGGTGAACATCCTGCGCGATCTCAGCGCAGACTTGAAAAATGGTCGCTGTTATTTGCCGCTGGCTGAGCCAAATGATAGCCAGTGCCTGATCGCGGAGCGCAATCGTTGGCTGGAACGAGCATCCGGCTGGGTCGCGGAGGGTTTTGCGTATTCGGAGTCACTTGTTTCGCTGCGGCTGCGCGCGGCGTCCGTGTTGCCCGCAATGTTGGCGATGGAGACGCTGGACGCGCTGCGTCGTTCTCCGATGGACGTGCGGGTCAAAATTCCCCGCTCGTTCGTTTATTCATCAGTCGTGCGGGCATTCGTGAGCCGACGCTTCCCGTGACCGCCGCCGCGTGCTAGGAAACGGCCTTGCTTCTCTATCTCCACATTCCTTTTTGCCACCGGATTTGCCCGTATTGCTCATTTTACAAGCACACGCCGGGCGACGTGCCGATCGGCGCGTTTGTCGATGCGCTCGCCAGTGAGGCACGCCGTCGGATCGATGCGCCGATTCGCACGATCTATCTGGGTGGCGGCACACCGAGCATGCTCTCGCCGAGCCATCTGGAGCGTTTGTTTTCAGCGCTTCACGAAACCATCGACTTCTCGAAACTCGACGAGGTCACGCTCGAAGCCAATCCTGCCACCTTCGATCCCCGAAAAGCCGATCTCTTCCGCCAGCTCGGCGTGACTCGCGTCTCGCTGGGCATCCAATCCTTCGCGCCCCACGTCCTCAAAACACTGGGCCGCGAACACTCTGCGCAACAAGCCACCGAATCCATCGGCATTCTGCGCGAGGCAGGGATTCCCCAAATCAACATCGACCTGATGTTTTCCATCCCCGGGCAATCCGAGAACGACTGGGAATCGACCTTACGCCACGCCGCTTCTTTAAAACCCGACCACATCTCGGCCTACAATCTGACTTACGAGGAGGACACCGCGTTTTTTGACTCCTTGCGTCGGGGAGAAATGCGTGAGGATGAAGATGCAGACGCGAGTTTTTTCCATCTGGCGGCGGATTTTCTCAGCGGCGAAGGTTTCGAGCATTATGAAACGTCCAACTACGCCCAGCCCGGGATGCGCTCCACGCACAACGAAGGCTACTGGCAAGGAGAAGACTACCTCGGGATCGGGCCGTCCGCCGTCTCCACCTTGCGCGGTGAACGGGTGAAAAACATCGCCGATACCGCCGATTACATCGCCCGCGTCACAGCGCTCGGGCACGCCATCGACGAAGCGGAAACTCTCGATGAAGAAGCGCGTCGCATCGAGCGCATTGCACTCGGACTGCGGACCATGGCGGGAATCGAGCTGGTATTGCTGGATGACGCGGCGCGTCAGCGTGCTGCCGCGCTCGCCGAGCAAGGGCTGGTCCGCATCGATGGCGAGCGAGTGATTTTGGCCGGACGGGGCAGGGGATTGGTCGATCCGATCACAGCCGAGCTGATCTAAGCCACTCGCTTGACCCTCAAGAGCCCACAGCTAGCGTCGCCACACATGAAGCTCGCGAAACTCGGTGACGGACCGGAAATTTTTCACACCATCCAAGGCGAAGGCGTCAGTGCTGGCTTACCTGCGGTTTTCATCCGTCTCTCGCGCTGCAATCTTCACTGCGTCTGGTGCGATACCGATCACACCTGGAACTTCGAGGGCACGCCTTGGCCGCACGAAAAAGACGCCGTTCCGGGCTACGCGAAGTTTCAGAAAGCTGCGGTCACTTATGAAATGACTCCGGCGGATGCGGCGGCGGAAATTTTGCGGTTCGACTGCAAGCGCGTGGTCATCACTGGAGGAGAGCCGCTGTTGCAGGAAAAAGAATTGCTGGAAATGATCCACCACCTCCGCGCGCGGATGCCGGACTGCATTTTGGAAGTGGAAACCAATGCCACGCGTCTTCCGAGTCCCGCGTTTTCGCAGATGGTGGATCAATTCAACGTCTCGCCGAAGCTCGCGAATTCCGCCATGCCAGAGTCCTTACGCATCCATGAGGGCGCGCTGCGTTTTTTCGCGATCTCGCCGAAAGCGTGGTTCAAGTTCGTGATTTCTGCGCCAGCCGAGCTTGAGGAAATTCACCAGTTGCGCAGTCGTTGCGGCATCCCAATTGAGCGCATCCTCTTGATGCCAGAGGGCCGCACCGCGGCGGAACTGGATCGCACCGCGCCAGCAATCGCGGAGCTGTGTCGGGAGTTTGGTTTTCGTTTTTGTGATCGCCTGCACATCCGACTCTGGGGCGACCGACGCGGCGTCTAAGACACCAATGCGCAAAATACCCCGCGCATTTTGCCATTCGCCACGCCCGCCCTGCTCGCCGCAGTGAAACCGATTGCGGTCTTGATCTACCGAGCCTAAATCACTCGCCACCGCCATGGCAGACAAACCATTCTTTTACCAAGATCCCTTTCCACTCGGCCCCGACACCACCGAATACGAGTGCATCAGCACCGAGCATGTTTCGGTTTCTGAATGCGAGGGCCAGCCGCTACTGAAAATCGCGCCAGCAGGCCTCACTTTACTCGCCGCAGAAGCGATCAAGGCGATCAATTTCACCCTGCGCCCGGCGCATCTCGCGCAAGTCGCCGCCATTCTCGACGACCCCGACGCCTCGGAAAACGACCGCATGGTCGCTCTCATGCTGCTCAAGAATGCAGAAATCGCCGCCCACGGCATTTTGCCATTCTGCCAAGACACCGGCACCGCCACCATCATCGGCAAAAAAGGCCAGCAAGTCTGGACGGGTTGTGACGATGCCGAGTTTCTCTCCCAAGGCATTCACCAGACCTACACTCGGGAAAACCTCCGCTACTCGCAGACCGCGCCGCTCAATATGTATGACGAGGTCAACACCCGGACCAATCTCCCTGCGCAAATCGACCTCTACGCCACCACCGGAGATGCCTATAAATTCCTTTTCGTCAGCAAAGGCGGCGGCTCGGCGAACAAAACTTTTCTCTACCAAGAAACCAAAGCCCTGCTCAATCCGACTCGCCTCAAGGAATTCTGTCTTGAGAAAATGCGCTCTCTCGGCACCGCCGCCTGTCCGCCGTATCACCTCGCGTTTGTCATCGGCGGCACCTCTGCGGAAAACTGCCTGAAAACGGTAAAACTCGCATCCACCAAGTATTACGACGCCTTGCCCACCATCGGCAACGAGCACGGCCAAGCGTTCCGCGATCTCGAACTGGAGGCAGAGCTGCTCCAGATCGCCCGCGAGATCGGCATTGGTGCGCAGTTTGGTGGGAAATACTTCGCGCTCGATGTCCGCGTCGTCCGCTTGCCACGCCACGGTGCTTCTTGCCCGGTCGGCATCGGCGTTTCCTGCTCTGCCGACCGCCAAGCGAAGGCGAAGATCACCAAAGACGGCATTTTCCTCGAAAAACTGGAGAAAGATCCCGGTCGTTTCATCCCCGAGGAATACCGCGATTGGAAATTCAAGGGCGTCAAAATCGACCTCGACCTCGGAATGGAAGAAACCCTGCGCACGCTCGGAAAATATCCCGTCACCACCGCAGTCTCACTCACTGGCACCATCATCGTCGCCCGCGACATCGCCCATGCCAAACTCAAGGAAATCCTCGAAACTAACGGCGAACTGCCGGATTATTTTAAAAAGTATCCTGTTTATTACGCCGGGCCCGCCAAGACGCCTGCCGGCATGCCATCCGGCTCATTCGGCCCCACCACCGCTGGCCGCATGGACAGCTACGTCGATCTTTTTCAATCTCACGGCGGCTCGATGGTGATGCTGGCCAAGGGAAACCGCAGCAAAGCCGTCACAGACGCCTGCCAGAAGCATGGCGGCTTTTATCTTGGCTCCGCCGGTGGTCCTGCGGCGTTGCTCGCGCAGGAACACATCAAGTCCCAAGAAGTCGTCGCATTCGCGGAACTCGGCATGGAGGCAGTGTGGAAAATCACCGTCGAGAATTTCCCGGCATTCATTCTGGTGGACAACAAAGGCAACGATTTCTTCACCCAAATCAATTCCTGCCCGGTCTGCCACTGAGCGAGTTTGCGAAAAGTGTCGAGAAATCTAGAATCAACCGCGATTTTTATGATCAGAATGCGCTGCGATTTTTTCAAAAAAACTTACTCTTTGGCCAACGAGGCGGGAAAAGTGACAAGTTTGTCACAGAGATTTTTCACGAAAGGTTATTTTTTTGGTTGCCATCACATCCTCCTTGCCTAAAAAACGCACGTCTTCTGCAAAAATTATCTTTAATTCACCCCTCATACAACACTGTGAAAACACTGAAATTAACTACACTACTTGCATGCGTAACGGCGACCGTTAGCCATGCTGCAATCACCACGCTTGAAATTGGCGGGGTTATCAACGAGCTCAAGGGTTCATCTACCACAGTTGTGGGTGGCGATCCTAGTAACCTTTGGGTTGGAACATTGGTTGGCGGAACGACTTCCGCTGCTTTCCAAATGTTCAACGACGATACGAATGTTCACACTGCCGATATGCGTGTGACGTATATGTCCGCAACTCTCAGCGGTGGTGCTTCCATCAACTCAACTGGTACTTCCGGGTTGATGATCGCTCGGACTACCGATAGCCAAGGTCTTATGGATGGCGGCACGCTTTCCATTCTGTCTCGTTACAACCCACTACCAAATGGTTCGTCTGCTGCAATGAACTTCAAGTTTGAGTTCTTCCAGCCAGGCACCACAACACCACTTCCAATCGAAGTTCGTGTGACCAACCTTGATCTTGATTTCGATCAATTTGTCAGAGTTTCCAATACCTCTTTCAACACACCACCGTTCCAAATCGGAACCAACATCAGCAGCACCACCGGTTCAGGTCTGACCAGATACTTTGACAACGTGAATCCGTTCTCAGTATCGACAGTCAACAACCCAGACAACGCTGTTGTCATTGATTCGAATCTGATCAGCAATTTCGATATCACTCTCGGAACGACACTTCCTCAGACTGAATACACATTGTTCATGTTCGAGTTTCGCGCCGAAACCGAGATCATTCCAGAACCATCCGCAGCATTGCTTGGTGGTCTCGGCATGCTCGCTCTGCTTCGCCGCCGCCGTTCGGCTTAATTTATCTTCAATCTTCTGATTGAGAAACCTGCAGGATTATCCTGCGGGTTTTTTCGTTTCG
>JBGSLX010000189.1:0-2245 GCA_041740475.1 Akkermansiaceae bacterium
CGACTGGATTTCAGAGATTCGCGAAAAATTTCCCTCCCACGTGGAGAATCGCTCACCGTATGCCGAAAGCCGATTGCGCGCGTGAGCCAGAGCCTCCGGATCGCGGTCGATTCCGAGCACGTTGGCACCAGCCTTGAGAAAGATCTCGCTGTGCCCACCACCGCCAAGTGTGCCGTCGATGATGAACGCGCCTTCAGCGGCTTGCATCCAATCGGCAATCTCACGCGGAAAAACCGGCAGATGGTAGTCACTCGAACCCTCGTTGTTCTTAGGAAAACTGTCAGGTGCCTGCGCCGACAACCAGCCAGGCGCAGCGCAGGAACCCGTCATTTCTGCAGTGCGCCGCTCCGTCCCGAGAGAGGCGACCTGTGTCTCAGCAAAAATTTCCGATGGTCGCGCGGACAACCAGCCAGCAGCCGCGCGGACCATCGTTTGAAACCGCGAGAGAAGCTCTGTCCCGAGAGACTTCTCACGCGCAGCCGTAAAAGTCAGCGGACGCCGCACCGTCAACCAGCCAGAAGCGGTGCGGACATCCGTGGATTTGGCAAAACTACGTGCCGTCCCGGGCGCGGAGTCCTGTGTGTCCGAAAAAATAGTTGGCTTCCCCGCAGCTCTCGCCGATACGACTGGCAGCGATGCCGTGCGGATCGCTTTGGGTGCCAGAATGGTTGGGGAGAACAACATGGTTGCTGTGAGGTGTGATGCGATGGAATGCTTATGAGAAGACGCCCAGATCGTCGTCTTCCTCCTCAGCGGTCTCGATTTCGAGAACTTTGCTAAATTGCGCCTTGCTCCAAATTTCAAAATAAATGCCGCGACCCGTCAGGACCACGTCGCCCTCAGCTTCGATGCCGACTTTCTCACTCAAATCTTTTGGAACCAGAAGTTTGCCTTGCTCGTTGAGAGAAGCCTCGCGGCAAAGCATCGCGAGCTTGCCTAGCTTCTTGCTTTTTTCCGCCGGCGTTTTGTCGCTGTTTTTGATCAGCATGACTCTTTCGTCATAGGCTTCTTGGCTCAGAACCTTGACGACGGGCATTTCGTATTGCTTGGCAAACAGCAGAAAAAGCATTGCCCCCGGCTGCGGACGCCAAGCCACCGGCACGGATACCCGAAATTTCGGGTCCATCTTGAAGGGCTTAAATCCCTTGTACGGTTGGTCGAGGCTGGTCATCAAAGTGCACTGACATCGAAATCAGTGAACTTGAGATACACCAAAACACACTGAGGCGACAAGGAGAATTTAAGGAAAGCCTGTAAAATTAGTAGCATTGATTTTCAATGAGTTACATATAATCAATCGCATCACTCGGGGCGAAAATACAAAAAATCGGTCCGCTGCTCTGAGGTATTTTTAAAAAAGAGCCTCAGAAAATCATGATTTTCGCAAAAAAGTTATGCGAGTGTATTTGAGGAATATTCGAGTGTAAGGCTGCTGACCCCTGCCCATTTCGACTCTTGACTCGAAATTACGAGGCCGCCAACCGTTGCGCATGGGAAATATTTTCACCACGGAAGCAGCAGCAAATTTTCTGGGAGTGAGCCAAGCTCGCGTTCGGAAACTCATCCAAGAAGGAAGACTGCCTGCCGAAAAAAGAGGGCGTGATCATTTCATCGAGGAAAATGATCTCGAGTCGTATGCGACAAGCGGAAGAAAGAAAATTGGCCGACCGTCACAGAAATCGAGCGCAGCCGCTCCATTGAAACAAGACGCCGCTACGCAACCGTTGCCCCCAACCTCATCGTTCAAAATTGGAAATGGCGAGATTCACTGCGGCGATGCGTTAAAAGTTCTGCCAACCCTGCCCGCGGACTTCTATCAATCCATCATCGCAGATCCGCCCTACTTTCAGGTTCTCTTGGAAGAAGAATGGGACAACACATGGAAGTCGGCAGATGAATACTTGAGTTGGACGGTTGAATGGGTTCGAGAGTGCAGAAGGGTTTTGCGCCCGGACGGGCTAATGTTTATCTTTGGTCAACTCGGTAAGAGAGAACATGTTTGGCTGCATACCTGTTCCATGCTCGCGCGAGAGATGCAGTTTCACGATATGATCATTTGGGACCGAGCTGTAGGATATAATGAACGTTATGATTCGTTCACACCTCAATACGAGATGGTGCTGGTGCTTAGAAAAACAGAGGATTCAAAGCCTTATTTTGATAAAAACGCCGTTCGGTTACCCTATGAAGAATCTAAAATTCAGACATATCTCCGCGACAAAAGATATAAAGATCAAGCCGCGCG
>JBGSLX010000190.1:0-5219 GCA_041740475.1 Akkermansiaceae bacterium
CGAACAGTGAAATCTGATCTGCGTATGGCTGAAAAAAAGGCACCGCAGCGATCAGTGGCTTGAGGTAGGGAGAGAGACTCGCGCCACCGTAGGCACCGGACAGCACGCCAACCAAGGTGATGCCGATTTGCACACTGCTCAGGAAACGTTCCGGATTTTCTAATAGAACGAGAGCTTTCGCCGCACCTGTGTTGCCCTCGTTTGCCATTTGTCTGAGGCGGCCTTTGCGGGCGGAAACCAGCGCGATTTCAGTCATCGCGAACACACCATTGCCGACGAGGAGGATGAGGATGATGAGAATTTCAATCATGGAATGAGGCTCCAATCGCGGTAGCCTGAACAAATGTCGCGACATCACTAGGCGTGAAGAGAAACGATTGCAATCTTACTTTGATGCGCTGGCGACAGTCTGTGTTCACTGTGCCTGAGAGGTGTCGGACGTTGATTCGAGCGTGCGATTTCTGGATCGGAGCGCGCTGAAGATCATCGCAATGAGGAACAGCACGCCGGATGCGAACGCCATCGTGCCCGCAGTGCTGGTCGGCGGATAGCCTGCGAGATACGGCAGCCAGATCGCCCCGGCATGGCCGAGCACCGTTGAGCTTGCGGCCAGTGCGGCGCTGACCAGAAGCATTGGAAACAAGCGCTGCGTGAGGATTTGTGCGGTCGCCGCTGGCACGATGAGCATGGCGATGACGATGATGCTGCCCACCGATTCGAACGCAGCGACGGTGGTCACTGCGACCATCGACATCAGCAGATAGTGGATGAATCCCGGGGAAAACCCGAGCGTCGAGGCCAAGCCGGGATCGAAGCACGCGAGACGCAGCTCTTTGAACAACAGCCCGACGATCAACAGATTCAGCATCAGCACGCCGCCGTTGATCAGCGCGGCGCGTGGAATTTCCATCCCCAGCCACGAGACGGTATCGAGCGGAGTCAGCTCGATCGCGCCGTAAAGCACGCAACCCGGATCGAGATCCACCTGATCCGCCGCCTTGACGATGATCACCAAGCCGATGGCAAACAACGTCGTGAACACCACGCCCATCGCCGCGCCCTCGTCCACCCGCGCGGCCCGGTGAATCCACTGCGTGAAAAATGCCGTCAGCATCCCGGCGGCGACCGCTCCGAGAAACATCGGGATGCTCGCGCGTTGGCCGGTCACCAGAAACGCAATCGCCAACCCGGGCAAAACCGCGTGGCTGATCGCATCGCCCATCATGCTCATGCGGCGCAGCACCAGAAAACATCCCGGTAAGGCGCAGGCCATCGCGCACAGTGCGCCAGTGACCACGATCCAAGTATCGATGGAACTCCAAGAATTCATGTCGCGGCAGACTGGTGCGGGTTCGTCGGGATCGAGCGCCCGATGTTGAGTTCAGCTTCCAGCGAGCGCACCAGATCCGCGCCGAGGATGTGCTCGACCATGTCCGCGTCTCGATCCACGTGACTCGGCGCGATGTCCGCGTGGCGGATCAAATAGAGCTCCCACAGCCGGTGATTGCGTGTGATCCGTGCGGCTTCGCCAAATCCGGATTCGGACAGGCGAATGAGCGCTGGATCGGTCGTTTCCTCGATGTGATCTTCGCGGCGGGCCATGCTCAACAGGCGCGCCAACTCACGGCTGGACCAACTGCGGTGCGACATCAGTGAGTCGCGCGAGATCGGCTGATTGTGAGTTTCAGAATGTTCGGCATCGAGAATTTCGTAAGCCGCGCGCAGTAGGTGTTGGCGATCCATGCGGCGTTTCAAGCGCCGAGCTTCGATCCATCTCGGCAGCACGCCTCTCGCGGTGCCGAAGAACATGCTGAAAAGAAACATGCAAGAGGCGGCGAGCACGATGATCGCCCCAGCCGGATAACCCGCCAGCAGCGCACTGAACGAGGCTCCAAGCCAGCCGCTCAAGGCACCAAACAACGCAGAAATGACCAGCATCGTCGCCAGTTTCTCCGTCCAAAATCGCGCCGCCGCCGCAGGGATCACGAGGTAAGCGATGACCAAGATCAATCCCACCGCCTGCAAGCCGACCACCGTGACCGCCGTGACGAGCGCCAACAACATGGCGTCAATCCAGCGAACCGGCCAACCGGATGTCGCCGCATAATCTTCATCGAAACACAGCAACGTGAACTCCTTGAACAGCAGGATGCAAACGAGCGAGACGATCACGGTGATCGCCGCAATCATCTGGAGATCGGTCGCGACCATGGATGCGGTTTTGCCATAGATGAACGACTCCAGGCCCGCCGCGTTTGGCAGTGACTGCACCACCCGCAACAGAGCCGCGCCGGTGCCGAAAAACACACTCAGCACAAAACCCATCGCCACATCGTCGCGCAGCCGCGTGAACTTCTGAATCGCCATCATCGTGGCCACGCCAGCGAGCCCAGAAACCGTGGCTCCCGCGAGCAACAGGCCGAGTTGCTTGCCGTTTCCCCACAGCAAGGTGCCGACTGCAAATGCGATGGCGATCCCCGGCAGCGTGGCGTGTGACAGCACATCGCCGAACAAGGCACGTTTCCGCAGCAGCAAAAATCCACCGACCAGCCCGCCCGCCACTCCGAGCAACATCGTCGCAAAAACAACGAGCTGCGTGTTGTGGCTGCGCAGCAACAACACATCGATCAACTCATGGAATGTGAACGGCATGTCTCGTTATGTCGCGCGGATCGCAGTCGCGGCGGCATCGAGCAGACTGAGCCTGCCGCCGTACGTTTTGCGCAGATTTTCTCGGGTAAAGACTTCGGCAGTCGGTCCGCAGGCGACCACCCGCATGTTCAGCAACACCACCCAGTCGAAATAATCCGGCACCGTGGCGAGGTCGTGATGCACGACGAGGCAGGTGCGGCCTTGGTCGCGCAGTTCCTTCAGCACGGAAACGATCGCCTGCTCGGTGGCCGCGTCCACAGCGGCGAATGGCTCGTCCATCAAATAGACTCTCGCGTCTTGAGCGAGAGCTCGCGCGAGAAACACGCGCTGCTGTTGCCCGCCAGAGAGCTGACTAATCTGCCGCTGCGCGAGGTGGGCGATGCCGACTTTTTCGAGGCATTCCATCGCCTGCGCGCGCTCGGGTTTTCCCACACGCCGCAGCCAGCCGATTTTCCGGTAGGTGCCCATCGCCACCACATCCAGCGCGGAGACAGGGAACTCCCAGTCCACGCTTTCGCGTTGCGGCACATAAGCGACCCAATGGCGATTGCGGCGATATTCTGCGCCGTAAATTTGCACCCGCCCGGAAGTTTTCGGCACCAAGTCCAGGCAAGCTTTCAGCAAAGTCGATTTCCCCGCACCGTTCGGACCGATGATCCCGACCAGCTTGCCTTCGGGAATGTTCAGATCGACATCCCAAACCACCGGCTTGCGGTGATACGCGACCGTCAAATCGTGGATGGTCAGTGGGAAATGCGCAGGATGTTCGTGTGAGGCCATTCGGTTAATGAGGGTTTGCCTCACTCAGCTTGCCTTGGAAACCCTTTTGCGGAGCGTCTCCACCGAGTGCCCGCGTGATCGTCGTGATGTTGTGATCCATCATGCCAAAGTAGGTGCCCTCATAAGTTTCCGCCTTGCCCATCGCATCGGAAAACAACTCGCCGCCCACGCGCACCTCGTGTCCTTTCGCCCGCGCGCCTTCGATCAGTGCTTCCACCGCTTTGGTCGGAACTGAACTCTCGACGAAAACAGCCGGCACGCCCTTTGCGACGAGGAAATCCACCAGATGATTGATCTCTTTTAAGCCTGCTTCTGACTCGGTGCTGATGCCTTGCACGGCCTTTACTTCCAGCCCGTAAGCCCGCGCCATGTAGCCGAATGCGTCATGCGCCGTCACCAAAACCCGCCTTTCCGCAGGAATGCTCGCCAGCGATTTTCGTGCGTAGGCATCGAGCTCTTCAAGCCGCTGTCGGTAAGCGGCTGCCCGTTCTTGGTAAAATGAACCGTTTTCCGGATCCTTGGCCGCCAAGACATCGGCGATTTTTTCCGCAACTTTCGACCATGCGGTCACGTCCATCCACACATGCGGATCGTGATGCCCCTCGCCATCGCTGACCACGTAGTTTTCCCCTGCCAGAGACTCCTCGGCCACGGCGTGAACCACTTTTCCGCGCTTGCCAATCTTCTGCAAAACATCACCCAAGCGCCCTTCCAGCAGCAGTCCGTTGTGAAGAACAATGTCCGCTGAATCGAACAGTTTCACATCGGTCACCGTCGGCTTGTAAAGGTGTGGATCCACTCCCGCGCTGATCACTGTACTGACCCTGACCTTGTCGCCGCCGATCTCCGCCGCCACATCACCGATCATCCCGACCGTGGCCGCGACATGGATGGCGTTGCTCGTTTCTGCAGTTTCCTGCCCAGATTTGCAGGCCGTTATCACAATCGGCGCGAGCGCTAGGCAACCGATGATCCACTTGGAAAAACTTGTCATGACGTGAAACTGTTCAGCGACTTTGAATTGTCAAAATAAATGACGCAAATACTCAAAACTATCATTTTGCCGTATGCATGCTGGACAACGCGTATGTGGTATTTGAGTTTCCACTTCGATGCCATCCAGCACGGTAGAAAATTATCTCAAAACGATCCTCCATTTGTCCGAGAACGTCGCGGGTGAGGACTTGGTCGCAGTCGGAAAGGTCGCAGAGCAGCTCTCGCTGACGCCGGGCACGGTGACCACCATGATGAAGCAGTTGGAGCGCACAGGCTACATCCGCCTCGAGCCGCGCCGTGGGGTGCGACTCACCAGCGCGGGCCGAGACGAGGCGGTGCGGGTCTTGCGGCGGCATCGGCTGATCGAACTTTTTCTGGTCGAAGTGATGAAACTCGATTGGTCCGAGGTGCATGAGGAAGCCGAGATTCTCGAACACGCCTTCTCAGATCGACTGATCGAACGGATCGATGAAATGCTCGGCCGCCCGAGCCACGATCCGCATGGCGATCCGATTCCAGACGCAAGCGGCGTATTGGCTGCCGAGTCGCTGCGGGAACTGAGCGGCTGCCCACTTGGCAGGCATCGGCTGGTGCGCGTTTCGCGCGATGATGCGTCGCTGCTGCAATGGCTTCACCAACAAGGACTCGTCCCCGGCGAAGAATTTGAAATATGCGCCTGCGACGACCACGCCGGCGTCCTCACCATCCGCGTGGGCGACCGCGAGCCCATCTCCCTCGGCAAACCACTCGCCGCCACCCTGTGGGTGAAACTTTGACCCAGATTTTCGCGG
>JBGSLX010000191.1:0-4086 GCA_041740475.1 Akkermansiaceae bacterium
ATTCGTTGAGAGCCTCGATGGCTGCGTTCAACTGTGATTGATCACCGAGAGTGACGAAGGCGAATCCCTTGGACTGTCCTGTTTCGCGGTCGGTGATGATTTTGACCCGTTCAACAGGTCCGTAAGCGGCGAAGAGGCCAGAGACGTCTCCTTCAGTAGCATTGTAGGGCAAGTTGCCCACGTAGATATCCATTTGATTCAATTCTAATGACGCCATGTTAAAAAACACTTCCCCCGATCATGGCGTCACAGATCAAACAAAGAGCGAGAAAACGAACTTTCGCTGTTTAATCGGCTCGTAGGTAGTCTCGCCCAAAACCAGATAGCAAGATTTCATTTTTATTATATCCACCAGATTGCCTTCATTTGGGAGAGTCCTTTGCAAAAACGTGAATAAGGAGGCTTTTCACCGCCAAGACGCCAAGTGCGCCAAGTCAAAGAAATGAAAAATCGAAGAACTGGTCGAATCAGCGACCCACCCTTCGCCACTTGCTTCGAGATGCATCATTGTTCATTCCTCGTGCATGCGAAATGAGGACATGCCACTCGAACGTCGGCTCCGCCAAGAAATCCTGCTGGCTCGGGAGCGTGTGTATCGTTTCGGCAAGCCGACCCCGATGGAGCGACTCATTCTCCCCGGTCCGGGCCCGGAAATCTGGGTCAAACGCGAGGATCTATCCGCCGTGAAATCCTACAAGTGGCGCGGTGCCTGCAACCGCATGGCCACGCTCACACCCGGCGAGGCGAAACGCGGCGTGGTCACCGCTTCTGCCGGTAACCACGCGCAAGGCGTCGCGCTCGCAGCCCGCACGCTCGGCATTCACGCCCGCATTCACATGCCGCGCTCCACGCCCAAGGTGAAACAATCCGCCGTACTCGATCACGGCGGGAGCTTCGTGGAAATTCTGCTTTCCGGCGACAGTTATGATGACGCCGTGCACGCCGCCCGCGAAGACGAAGCGCACAGCGGAGCCGTTTACATCCACGCATACGACGACCTCTTGGTGATGGCTGGCCAAGGCACGCTGGCTGACGAAATCATCCTCTCTGGCCACGGCCCATTCGATGCCGCGTTTCTACAAATCGGCGGCGGCGGCCTCGCGGCGGGAGTTTCCACATGGCTGAAAACTTACTGGCAAGACATCTCGATCATCGGCGTGGAGGGCGGCGGCCAGGCGGCCATGAAGGCGGCTTTTGCAGCGGGTCAGCCCGTCGCGCTGGAGCAGGTGGACTTGTTTTGCGACGGCACCGCGGTGAAAAAATCGGGCGAGCTGCCATTTGAAATTTGCCGCCAGACGCTGGATGGCATCGAAACCGTCACCAACGACGAGGTCAGCCACGCGATGCGCGTGCTGTGGGACGGCCTGCGCTGCATCGCCGAGCCGTCCGGCGTGATGGGCCTCGCCGCTGTGCTGAGAAACCGCGAAAAGTGGATCGGCAAGCGCGTCTTGGTCGTGCTTTGCGGTGCCAATATCGATTTCCTGCAAATCGGCCGCGTCGCCCAGACCGTGGGAGCTGCCGATGAAGTCAGCCGCACGCTGCGAGTGCGCATTCCCGAGCGACCGGGTGCGATGTTAGAGCTGCTTCATTCCTGCTTCGCGGGCGTCAACATCGCGGACTTCCAATACGGAAAAACCGACGCTGCCGATGCTTGGCCGATCTTCACTCTGAGCGCGGATCACTCGCTTGAACTCGATCAACTGTCGGAAAAACTCAATGCGAGCGGCTTCCATTGGCAAGAACTGCATGCTGCGGAGGACGTCGCCTTCCGCGCCATTCCGCTGCGGGGCGACTTGCTCAAGAACCCAGTTTTCCTGCGGCTCGATTTCTACGAACGCCCCGGCGCGCTGCACGATTTCCTCCAGCAACGGATCAGCGGCAACGCGAACATCTGCTATTTCAACTACCGTCAATCGGGCGAACGCATCGGCCGCGCACTTATCGGGCTGGATTTCCCATCATCCTTCGAGCTCGACGCGCTGATGATGACCATCCCGCCACACGGCGATGGCTACCGCCTCTGCGAACGCATCGACTCCGCCACATCCGCACGCTTGGCTGGGAAAATTTCCTGAAAAAATCGCTCAAAACTCCAAGATCGCAGGCCGCGCCGCATCGCGGTTGAGCTTGTCGCAGACGATCCGGCACAACTCGAACACGACCGAATCTGCAATCTGGTAAATCACCTGCGTCCCCTGCTTACGGCGCGTCACCAGTCCGGCATCGTGCAGAATTTTGAGTTGTTTCGAGACGTTTGCTTGGCTGGTGGTCAAGCAGTCCACGATTTCAGAGACGCTCATTTCTTTCGCTTTGAGCTCCTGCACGATTGCCAGCCGCGTGGGCTCGGAAAAGGCCCGGAATAAATCTGCCACTCTCTGGAGTTCTTGCGCGTTGAGTTTCATCCGCCGGAAAACTACGGGAAAAAATTCCTCTTGCAAGTATAACTATGTGGCTATACATGAATTGAAGAATTCGTCCCAACACCTCATGAAACTCCAATCCACCCAGCTCCAAGCAGATCGCCAATCTGGCAAACGCATCACCCTCATCGACGTGCGCACGCCGGTTGAATACTCAGAAATGCACATCGCGGGTTCCCACTTGATGCCGCTGGATCAGCTCGATCCGGCGCAGGTGAAGTCCGCCAGCACGGGCAGTGAAAGCTGCGTCTTAATCTGCCGCAGCGGCAAGCGCGCCGAGCAGGCATTTGAAAAACTCCGCGCCGCTGGCTGCGAAAACTTGGTGATTCTGGACGGCGGCGTCAGCCAGTGGGAATCCGCAGGTTTGCCGCTCGAACGCACTACCCGCAAGCACCTGCCGCTGATGCGCCAAGTGCAATTGGTCATCGGCGTGCTCGCGCTCACCGGCTCGATTCTCGCACTGACGGTGAACAAAAATTTCGCGATTCTCCCGGCATTTCTAGGCGCTGGCCTGACCATGGCCGGCTCGACCGGCTGGTGCGGGCTGGCGATTTTGCTGTCGAAAATGCCATGGAACAAGGTGTCAGGCGCGGGCGGCAAGGTGCAGTCGTGTTCCGTTTGAGCCGCGCCCGCTTTCCAGTTGCGGAGCTGCGCAGGATGCCACCAAAGTCGCGGCGATGTTACGAATCCGCGATTGTCGCTTCACCGCCATCGACTTCGAGTCCGCCGGAGCGGCGCGCGGAATGACCGACAGCCCGGTGCAAATCGGGCTCGCTTCTTGGTCAATCATCGGCGGCCACGAGGGCGCATTCGTCTCTTATTTGGCCACCGATCAGCCGGTGCAGTGGTCGGCGAGGAAAATTCACGGCATCGGCCCGGAGGACTTGGTGAACGCACCATCGTTGCTCTCGTTGTGGCCGGAGTTGAAAAGTCGCCTCACGGGCGCAGTCGTGATCGCCCACGGCAAAGGCACCGAAAAACGCTTTCTCCGCACCTTTCCCGGCCATGGTTTTGGTCCGTGGATCGATACCTTGTTGCTCGCCCGCGCGGCGTGGCCGGAGCTGAAAGAACACTCGCTCGGCGCACTGTGCCGACACTGGGAGCTGACGGAAAAAGTCCGCGTGATTGTGCCGGGAAAATCGTGGCACGATGCCCTGTTCGATGCCGTGGCTTCGCTCGTTCTGTTCGAGCATCTGCTGATTTCTCATGCATTGGCCGATGAGGACGTGGCGTGTTTTATTTCTCCAGACACCTCCGTTTGGCATCGAAACAAACGCGCCTGACGCACATTTTACTCTGCGGTGGCGAGGGCGTTTGCGGCGGCGTATTGCTCTGAGTGCGTGAGACTGATGTGCATTTCAGTGATGCCGTTTTCTTGCGCAAAAGCTGCGGCAGCGCCGTGTAGGCGGAGGCTCGGCGCACCGTTTGCGCTGCGGATCACCTCCAAGTCATGCAGTCCGGCGTGCGCACCAAAGCCAGTGCCGAGCGCCTTGGCTGCCGCTTCTTTCGCCGCAAAACGGGCGGCATAATGAATCACCGGATTTTTCTGCGATTCGCAGTAAGCGCGTTCTTCGGGCGTGAAGATTTTAGCGAGAAATGGCTCACCATGGCGCTCGATGGAGCTGGCGAAACGCGCCACTTCCACCACGTCGATGCCGATGCCGAA
>JBGSLX010000192.1:0-6615 GCA_041740475.1 Akkermansiaceae bacterium
CGCCGGAGATCCGGACTTCGATACATCGCTGGAAATCATCAAAGCACTCGCCGATCTCGGGGCCGACATCATTGAGCTTGGCCTGCCGTTTTCGGACCCACTGGCAGATGGTATCGTCAATCAAATGGCCGCAGACCGCGCGCTAAAGTCTGGCATGACCACGCCGCGCGTGATCGATATGATCCGCGCATTTCGCACAACCCACGAGACACCCATCGTGCTTTTCACTTACCTCAATCCGGTGTTCACCTACGGCTTCGAGGCATTTCATCACGATGCCGCGCAAGCAGGTGCCGATGGCATTCTTTTGTTGGATTTGCCGCCAGATGAGGCGGTATTGAACAGCGACCTCGCAGTCGGTGCTGGGCTGAAACACATCCGTTTGATCGCGCCTACCACTCCGCCGGAACGCATGAAGATGCTGGCGCAGTCCGCCGAGGGCTTCATTTACGCGCTGTCTCGCACTGGCGTGACGGGAGCTCATGGTGCGCCTTCGGCAAACATCGCGGAGCTGGTTTCATCGATTAAGCAACACACCGATGTGCCAGTCTGCGTCGGCTTCGGAATCAGCACTCCCGAGCAAGCCGCGATGGTCGCCAGCGCCGCAGACGGCGTGATTGTCGGCTCGGCGATCGTGAAACAGGTGGAAATGCATCTTGAAAATCCGGTGGCTGCGGTGAGAGATTTCGCAGCACCGTTGATTGCTGCGGTGAAAGCGTGATTGTCCTCCTCTTCTGACACGGGTCGTTTGGAGAAGAAGAGACAACGAAATGGGCGAAAATTTCGAAATTTGAAGATTCAGATCCGCTGAGCGCTCAAAATCAATTGGCTAGAAATCATCACTCACACTTCTTTCGTTCGTTTTGCCCGTTTCGCTGTTCCATCTTCAAATTCTAGCCTGAAAACTCATCCAGACTTTTCAGGAATTCCATCGCGGCTTCACGATCCAGAATCCGGCCTTCGAGCTGCTCAGTCTGGATCATTTCGAGAATTTCTTTGAATCGCGGCCCGGGAGAAAGTCCCAGTGCGATGAGATCACGGCCAGTCACAAGCGGCGGCGGAATCAGCGGCTCGGCGGCGAACTCCGCTTCCTTCGCCTGTAGAAATTCATAGTTGTCGGTGAAACCATTCGACGACGCGCAATCGACGCGATGCAGCTCAAGTTCGCGTTGAAATGTCGGCTCGGCCATGAAGCGCTTCAGTTTCGCAACGCGCATTTTTTGCACGTTCATGAACTGCATGTGGCGTGCGACCATCGTCACCACATCCTCGATGACATGGTTCGGGTAGCGCAGGCGGCGGAGGATGGTCTCCGCCATTTCAGCGCCGAGCGCATCGTGGCCGTTGAAGCGGATTCTGCCGTCCGGATCGATGGTGCGGCACGGTGGTTTGGCGATGTCGTGCAGCAGCACCGCGAGGCTCAGCTCCAGCGGCGCATCCGCATCGAGCATGTCGAGCATGATCATGGTGTGGATGAAAACATCCCCTTCTGGATGCCACTCCGGCGGCTGATCGCAGCCGATGGTTGGCAGCAATTCCGGCAGAAAATGACCGATCAGCTCAGACTCGACCAATTGTTCCACTCCAGCGCGACGGCGTGGCGAAGTGATGATTTTTGAGAACTCGTCACGGATTCGTTCGGGAGAAATGCGCTGCAATAGAGGTGCGCAATCCCGCAGCGCCAAGGCAGTGACAGGCTCGATCACAAACCCCAAGCGAGCGGAAAAACGCACCGCTCGCAGTAGCCGTAAGCCGTCCTCGGTGAAACGCGTGCTCGCATCGCCAATCGCACGGATGACGCCTGTTTTCAAATCCGCCAACCCTCCGACGTGATCGATGATTTCGCCAGTTTCAGAATGTTCAAACAGCCCGTTGATCGTGAAGTCCCGTCGGCGCGCGTCTTCCTCGGGCGTTGAAAAACTCACACTTTCCGGTCGGCGGCCATCGCGATAGCTGCCATCGGTGCGAAAAGTCGCGATTTCGACGTGATGACCGCTTTGTTTCGCGATCACGACGCCGAAGTGCGCCCCGACTTCATTGGAGCCGGGGAATAGCGCCAGCACTTCGCGCGGTGTGGCCGACGTCGCAATGTCGTAGTCCTGCGGTTCTTGGCCGAGCAGCTTGTCGCGCACGCAGCCACCCGCGAAAAACGCCGTGTGACCCGCAGCCGTTAGGCGGCGTGCAAGCTCGAACGCCGCATCTCGTGCGGAGATGGTTTCCGTTGATTTCACGAAATCGCGCGACTGGCTTGGTAGATGGAAACCACGCCGCCCGTTAGAGGCGAGGCGGTGGCGCCGCTGTAGCCGCAACTTGCTAACAAATCGAGCATCGCAGTGCCTGACGGAAATGCCTCGATTGAGCCGCCGAGGTATTCATACGCATCCCGCTGACCTGTCAGCCAGCCAGCCATGCGTGGCAGCGCGTGGTGCAGGTAGAGTCGGTAAAATGGCCGCAGAAGTCCGCCGGGAAGCGAGAAATCGAGGATGAAAAGTTGTCCTCCGGGGCGCAGGACGCGTCGCATTTCGCACAATCCGGCAGGGTAGTCCGCCATGTTGCGCAGGCCGAATGCCACGGTGACGACATCGAACGATGCGTCAGGAAACGGCAGCTCCAGTGCATCTGCGACGAGCGTTTTGATAACTCCACGGCTGGAAGCATGCTCTAGCATTTCCGCGCAGAAATCAGTGGCAATCACCTCACAATCTGGGCAGCGGTCCTGGATTTCCAAAGCCAGATCACCCGTGCCAGAAGCGACGTCTAGCAGCCGCTCGGGCTTCAATCGGCAAACGCGAGACGTGACGACCTTGCGCCACCAAATGTCCGCACCGCAGCTCAAAACGTGATTGGTGAGCACGTAGCGATCAGCAATTCGAGCGAAAGCGTCGCGCACGTAAATGGCATCGGGCATGGCTGGAGCATGCAGCCGGGCAAATGAGAATCAAGCGGCAAGCAGCTCGGCGAAAAATGGAAACCACGAAATTTTCCCCCACATTCTTCTTTGGAGCTTTTCGACCCTTTCGCTGTTCCCAATTCTCTTCCCCGCATCATTCCCCACTCGAAAGATCCGCATCCTTGAGAATCTGCGGCTCGGCATTTTCCGTGCACCGATTGTTCAGGTAAGCGTCAGCAGACAGACCTTTTTCCAGCACCAGCCCCGGCCCCAGATTGCGGGTGGCCGCGTTGTCAGACACCGCAAGCGCACTGGCCGCCTGGCGGATGACCAAGCCGCCGAGAAGATTTTCACGCGCCGTGTTTCCTGAAATTTTCCCGAATCCCGCGCTGCTGAGCACCAGTCCAAACTCGCGATTGGCAACTAGCAGGTTGTTCTCGATGACCGCTTCAGCTGCGGCGTTATCCGCATGAATGCCGTTGCGGCTGTTTCCCTCGCAGCGATTGCCGATGAGCCTCACAGACGCACCGTCCCACGACTCGATACCGTGCTCGAAATTTCCCAGCGCCTCAGAATTTCGCACTTCCAAGCGACTTCCCGCGCCGATCGCGGCGGCACCGTTCCAGCCATTGTCCACGAGTTGGCATCGAGAGACGACGGCCTCGCCTTGATTCACCACCGCCAAGCCGTGACCGCTCGCATTCGTGAAGCGGCAGTTTGAAAATGAGGCTCCACCTCCGCGCACCAGCGCTGCCGCGAAGCGTTCCTTGCCATCTGCTAGAAACGATTCGTGGCGGACGGTCAGGCCGCTGATCCGTGCGCCTCTCGCATCCGGCCCAATGGTCAGGGGACTCCCAAGCACGGGAGAACACTCGATGATGGTGCGCTCCAATCCTGCGCCTTGCAGCTCGATGGCGGCGTTGATTACGAGCGGCCCTTTCCACGTATGTTCGGCCAGCACAATCCGGTCGCTCTCGCGCGCGACTTCAAGCGCCTCGGCGGGTGTCGCGAAATCTCCCGGCACATGCAAAGTGCGAGTGTAAGACGACATTTTTTCCTTTAGCGCCGCAATTTCCGGATTCGTCGGAGCCAGCGCAGCAGCCTCGCGCAACCAATCCAACGCCTCGGCGTCAAACTCGCCCCGGTCACGAGCTGCCGCCTTGCGGAAAAGATCGAGTGCCCGCTCACGATCCGCTTTTTCCCGATCAAGCGCCGCCTTCGCATCCGTGATCATGCTCGCCGCTTGGGCATTCGCCGGATCGGCATTGAGGATCTTTTGCGCCGCCGCCACCGCTTCATCCCATTTTTTCTCCTCCAGCAAACTGCGAGCCGCCGTGATCGCCTTGGCTTTGGAAACTTCCTCGCGCGCCGCAGCGATACGTCTCAAAACGTCCGCCGCTTCCGATTCCTGAGGAAAATTTTGTAACACCTTACGAGCCGCAGCCTCTGCCTGATCGAGCTGCCCCGCTTCGAGTTCAGCGATCGCTTGTCCGGTCCAGTAGCCGATGAATTGCTTCTGCTCCTCGACTTTTCCCTGCTCAATCTGGCGACGAGCGCTCTGGGCGACTTCTGATCCGGGCTGCAAAGTCTCGATTTCCTCGAAGACCCGCGCCGCATCCTGCCAACGACGATTTTCCAAGTAGTCAGTTCCCGAACGAGCGAGGAAATTCACTCGTTCATCCAATTTGCGCTGCTTTTCCGCCTCGTTCCTGAGGTGAAACCAGCCGCCAGCCGTGATGATCGAAAGCAAAACCAAGCCCCAAGCCATCGCCGCAAATTTCCGTGGGCGCGGTGCCGTTATTTTCTGCTGAATCACCTCCGGTGGCGGCTCAGGCGCGGGCTTCTCGGAGCTGTCTCGCAAGACCGCGAGTGCTCGATCATACTCGGAGAGCTTTTGGCGCAACCGCTTGGCTTGTTTCTTGTGGGTCGCCTTTCGCACCTGCATGGCGATGCGTTTGCGCTGATTCGTGAATTTCTCCTCCTGAAGACGCGGATCTTCATCCGGCCCAAGACCAAGGATGCTGCGTGCTTCGGAAGGAGTCATCTTTGGGGGAGCGATTGCTCCGCAGACTTCAAGCAGCGCCCAGTCTGAGTCAACCCTCCAAACTCTGACGGAGCGCGAAATTCACTTCGCATCTTCCTAGAAAAATTTCACCCGGGGGTGGCCGAAGCCTACCCCGGGTGATCAAGTGCAATGAGTCACCCCCTGAACAATGTTCAAGGAGGTGAGCCTACACTCAGGTTCTTTACGGCGTCGCGGTTACATTTTCCATCGTGCTGGTGCAGAGGGCTGCAGTGTTTTGGCTGCCCACGATCATTCCCAGAGTGGCGTTGCTGGCCATGTTGATCGTTTTCGGCGTGCCTACCGCTTTTTCCCTCTGATAATTCGGATCATTTCACCGTCATGACAATGCAGCCTTCTGCATCGCGCTCAAAGGCCTTGAGTTGCTCTTTCACCGCTGTCTCGTCACCAATCCCGAAAAGCCGCACGGGATTTCTGCGCCCCTTCACGCGGACTCGGCCCAGATCCATCGCCCCATTCTCCGTCCCAGAAGCAACTTTCACTTCTTCCGAATAGATCACCTCACAATGAAATGCCTTGGTCAGTCCCTCCAAGCGCGAGGCGAGATTCACCGTATCGCCGATGACCCCGAATTCCGTGCGATCCGGCGAACCGATCTCGCCAGCAACGGCCTCTCCCAAATGAAGACCCACGCCGATCTGAAACGGCGCTTTTCCAGCAGCTTCCCAAGCCGCGTTCATCTTGGCGAGTGCGGCGATCATGTCCTGCGCCGCGAGAATCGCTTTGCGCGCATTTTCCCGCTCGTCGCCAAGCCCAAGCGCTCCCCAATGCGCCATCACCGCATCGCCAATGAATTTGTCCAAGGTGCCGTCGTGGCGGAAAATCACCTCCACCATGCTCGTCAGATACTCGTTGAGCTGCCGCACAAGATCTCCCGGATCCGTTTGTTCGGAACGCTCGGTAAACCCACGCACGTCCGAAAACAGCACCACGACTCGCCGCTTCACGCCGGCTGCTGTCACCTGCCAATCATCCTGCTGATCGATCATCGCATCCGCCACATCTCGTGAAACAAAGCGCCGGAAATCTCGCCGCAAGCGCCTTTTTTCCAGTCGTTCAGTGACCATCTCATAAGACTGCGCCACCGCCCAACCGGCCAAAAGTGCCAGCAACCCGCCTGCAACCGGCAGCAAAATCGACCGCGAAACGCCAGCCCACAGCGTGATTCCCGCCACCACGCAGGCGATCCCGATCAACCCGAACACCGAGACCATCGGGCGGCTCACCCAGCCCGTCCAAATCAAAGCGACGATGCCAAGAATGATCATTCCCCGCCACGGGTTGCTGAGCCGGTGGATAAATGCTCGATCGATGCCACAGGCGATGGCTTGCAAGTGAAGTTGCGGCCCGGTGAGCGTGCCCATCGGCGTGCGGTGCAGATCGTGAAATCTCGGCGAAACCGGACCAATCATGACCACTTTGTCGCGGAAGAACTCACCGCCTTGGTAATTATTTTCCCAAACTTTCTCAGCGAAAATTCCATAGACACTTCTTGGAGCATACAGGTCCATCGCGCCCGTTTTGGCGTGTCCCGATAGGCGTAACTCGTGGTCGCCGCTGGGTGGTTTCAGGCCCATGGCATCGATCACCTCCGCAGCCAATGAGCGATACTCACGTTCTCCCGCACGCTGAATCCCCTCGT
>JBGSLX010000193.1:0-3293 GCA_041740475.1 Akkermansiaceae bacterium
CTGGCCTATTGTCTGTGCGTGCTGATCTTCGGAATCCGGCGCATCCAGCGGCGGAAAACGCCTTATGTGAAACTCCAGACCACTGTTCTCACACTCATCCAGTGGATTCCCTTGTTCATCTTGCCGTTCTTCGTTTTGCCCTATCTCGGCGCAAATGGCGCGTTCACTTCCGGCGGCATCGGTCAGTGGTTTGGTGAAACGTTTCTCTCGAATGGTCCCGGCACCGCGCCAGATCAATACTGGCGCGCCTTCGGCTTCATCCTCGCGTGGCCGCTTTTTGTGTTCAATCTCTTCACCGACGCGCCGCTGTGGGGTTGGCTGATTCTCGGATTCATCCAGACTTTTGTGATCATCCCGCTGATCGTGTGGCGCTGGGGAAAAGGTGCTTACTGCGGCTGGATCTGCTCCTGTGGTGCGCTCGCGGAAACCTTAGGCGACGCCCATCGCCAGAAAATGCCGCACGGTCCGTTTTGGAACAAACTCAACATGGTGGGCCAAGTGGCGCTCGCTTTTGCATTCGTCATTTTAGCCGTCCGCATCGTTGGCTGGGTTTTCCCAAGCTCGGGGCTCAACGCGCTTTTCAAAACTCTGCTCTACACGCTGCCGATCGCGAATTATTCCTACTTGGTGGACTTGTGGATGGCTGGAGTTCTCGGCGTGGCGTTTTACTTTCACTTCTCGGGTCGCGTCTGGTGCCGTTTCGCCTGTCCGCTTGCGGCGCTGATGCACATCTACGCTCGCTTCACGCGCTTCCGGATTTTTGCCGATAAGGACAAGTGCATTTCCTGCAATATTTGCACATCCGTCTGCCACCAAGGCATCGACGTCATGGCCTTCGCCAACAAGGGCAAGCCGATGGAAGACCCTCAATGCGTGCGTTGTTCCGCCTGCGTCCAGAGTTGCCCGACTGGCGTGCTGAGTTTTGGTCGTCTGGGCCATAAAACCGATGACGAATTCGAGAAAATCTTCGACACTCTGCAGGCGTCACTCGTCCAGCTCGCAGAGCGCCGCAAGACTTCCTCCAAGCATTGACCATGATTCGTTGGCTCCTCGACATCGCATTCATCCTCTACCTCACCGCCAGCGCCGGACTCCTGTTTTACGGCCTGAATTGTTATGTGCTGCTGGTTCTTTTTGCTCGCCGAACCAAGGAAACCAGCGCCCGCCAGCGATTGGTGGAAGCGGCCTGGAACCTCGCGCATCCAGTCGGGGAAACGACGAACCTGCCGAAAATTACCACCCAACTCCCGCTTTACAACGAACTCAACGTCGCTGAGCGGGCGATTCGAGCGATCGCCGCCTTGGACTACCCGCGCCACCTGCATCAGATCCAAGTTCTAGACGACTCGACCGATGAGACTCGCGAGCTGGTGGATCGCATCGCATGCGAGCTGAGCGCGACTGGCGTCTGGATCGACGTCGTGCGACGCGAAATTCGCCACGGTTACAAAGCGGGTGCGCTGAGCGATGCGATGCCCGCCGCGCATGGTGAGTTCATTGCGATTTTCGACAGCGATTTTGTTCCTGCTCCGGATTTCCTGCGCAGCTTGTTGCCGCACTTTGCCGATGAAAAAACCGGGCTGGTGCAAGCGCGTTGGGGGCACCTCAATCGCGAGCAATCCTTGCTCACTCACGCGCAGTCGGTGGGAATCGACGGTCATTTTGCCATCGAACAAACCGCGCGTTCCGCCAACCACTTGTTTCTCAACTTCAACGGCACTGCCGGAATCTGGCGGCGCACCACCATCGAAGACGCTGGTGGTTGGACCGCCGACACTCTCACCGAGGATCTCGATCTTTCCTACCGCGCTCAGCTCAAGGGCTGGCATTTGGAATATGTGTCTCACGTCGTCGCGCCTGCCGAGCTGCCGGAAACTTATTCCGCTTTCAAAAGCCAACAATTCCGCTGGGCCAAGGGCTCCATCCAAACGTCGATCAAATTGTTTCCGGAAATCTTCGCGTCTGACCGCAGCCTGCTCGCCAAGCTGCAATCCATCTTCCACCTCTGCCATTACTTCGCGCATCCGCTGATGTTGGCCGTCGCGTTGCTGGCCTTGCCCGCGCTGCAATTCTTCGGCGGCGTGATGCATCCGGTCTGGCTGATTTTGTTTTTGATCCCGCTGATGGCGTCCACTTTCGGGCCTGCGGTGCTTTACACCATCAGTCAGCGTCACCTTTACCCGGCGGATTGGCCCGGGCGCATCATGCTGCTGCCGGTGCTGATGGTCGTCGGTTTTGGCATTTGCCTGTCCAACACCCGCGCCGTGATCGAAGCCGTGTTCGGTATTAAAAGCGGGTTCGTGCGCACGCCGAAAAGCGGATCATCACGCGCCAAAACTTACCGCCCGCGCCCGACCGCGATCCCATTGCTGGAAATTTCCGCCGGAATCTACTGCATCGTCAGCCTGATCAGTTTCATGCAAGCGGGCTATTTTGGCATCGCGCCATTTTTTGTGCTCTACATCGTCGGCTTCCTCACGGTCGGGATTTGCAGCCTGAGTGAGCAACTTCGCCCCGCCTAACCGATGACTTGCCGATCCATCATCTGGGTCGCTTGTTGGCTCCTCGCTGCCGCGATTTGTATCGTTTGGGGTCAGCTCTCCGCTCTCGATAGTGCGCCGCTGTTGCGCGTCGCTTTGTTTGCCGCGCTTGGATTTCTGTCGCTGCCGCTGTGTTTTCTCTTTCCTGATACGGGCCGTCGTCGATCTACGCTGATCCTCGTAGTAGGTGCTGTGCTTCTCCGCCTCGCGCTGTTACCCGCGCCAGTGTCCGACGACGTGAACCGCTATCTCTGGGAAGGCCGACTCACTCTCGCGGGGGAAAATCCATTTGCCGCGACTGCCGCTGATCCAATCCGCGAAGTTTACCGTGATGATTTCTGGGCGGCGATGAACCACCGCGATCGCCCGACTGCGTATCCGCCCGGCATCCAGTGGATCATGGCGGGCGCAGTCGCCATCGCTTATCACCCGCTCAGCATGAAGGCGCTCGCGCTGCTCGGCGACCTGCTTTGCCTCGGGTTGCTGCTGTGCTTGCTCGGAAAAAACGCATCGCCTGTTCGTTGGGCGGGATTTTATGCCTTCAATCCGCTGGTCCTCATCGCGTTCGCCGCAGAAGCGCATTTCGACAGCCTGATGGTCGCCGCGATCCTAGCGATGCTGCTCGCCGACCACCACCGGCGGCCCGCGCTGGTGTGGTTGTTCCTAGGACTGGCGATCCAGATCAAACTCGTCGCCATCGTGTGCGCACCGCTGCTGGTCACCCGCCGCAACCTGCGTGGTGTGTGGATTCTC
>JBGSLX010000194.1:0-13891 GCA_041740475.1 Akkermansiaceae bacterium
TTTTGTCTCGCCGTCCAATGGCGGAATCCCCGCGCCATTGCAGAAAGGGATCTTCGCCGCGTGTCCCAAAGCGACATTCCATGGGCTGGACGATCAGTGGAACCACTGCGAACTGATCGTGATGGGCGACGAATACGCGATCCATAAACTCAATGGAAAAGTCGTGAACCTCGTCACCCAGTTAGGCGTTGCCCAAGGCCCCATCGCACTGGAAACAGAGACTGGCGAAATTTTCTGGAGAAATCTCGTCATCCAAGAGTTCGACCAATCTGTACCAATGGAACAGTTTTTGAAATGAACCGGAGCGCACCGACTGTAGTGTAACTTCTCGTTTCTTTCACGATGGTCAGCAGGCGCACC
Organism: Akkermansiaceae bacterium; assembly: GCA_041740475.1. Classification (GTDB taxonomy): domain Bacteria; phylum Verrucomicrobiota; class Verrucomicrobiia; order Verrucomicrobiales; family Akkermansiaceae; genus Luteolibacter. The sequence continues at coordinate 361 of JBGSLX010000194.1, forward strand.
CACGCTGACCATTCTTCGATTTCTCAGTTAAAAAACCACCCAACCCACATGTTTATGAAGTTCACCATGATACCACTCGCTGCGTTGCTATGCAGCGCCGCCAATCTGACTGCGGCCGAAGTAAAGATTTCCGCGCCAGAAGTGCCGATGACGCGTTTCGCCATCGGGAAACTCGAAGCCGCGCTCAAACAGCGGGGCGACGAGCTCAAACGGATCGACTCGGATTCCAAACCCGATATCAGCGTCACTGTGGACCCAGCCGCCCAGAGTGCCATTGGCAAAGAAGGATACCAGCGCACGAAGGCGGGACAGAACTTCAAGATCAGTGCCAGCGATGAGCGCGGCGCGATGTATGGCCTGCTCGATCTCGCTGAGGAAATCCGACTCGGAAGCACGCTCGGTGAATTGCCTGAGCGCAGTGCGAATGCCAGATTCGAGTTCCGCGCGTTGAAGTTCAATTTGCCATGGTCCGCCTACCGCACCAGCCCGGCGCTCGAGCAACATCGGGAAACTTGCAAGGACCTGCGCTATTGGGAGTCGTTCCTCGATATGATGGCGGAGAACCGTTTCAACGTGCTCTCGCTCTGGAGCTTGCACCCTTACACTTACATGATCCGGCCCAAGAATTTCCCCGAGGCCTGCCCGTTCAATGACGCCGAGATGGCCGAGTGGAAACACCTCTGGAGCAGCATCTTCGCGATGGCCAAAGAGCGCGGCATCGATACCTATCTGCTCAATTGGAATATCTTCGTATCGCCGGAGTTTTCCCTCGCTCACAATGTCGCACCATGGAGCGTGAACCTGAGCCACATCGGCGGGAAGGAAGATTTCACCAACGATCTGGTCACTCGCTATACCAAAGAAGTGGTCACTCAGTTGCTTGATGAATACCCGGATCTCACGGGTCTCGGCATCACACTGGGTGAACGCATGGGCGGCATGACTCCGGAAGAGCGCCGTGGCTGGTTAGACCAGACTTTTTTCGCAGGCATCGCGGAGGCGAAACGTTCGACTAAGTTCATCTATCGTGCGCCGCTTTCTGCGAACACCGGCTCCGGCGGCACCACCAGTGTGGAAAATGACCGACTCACCCGCGCTCAAATCGAGTCGCTTTCGAAAAACATCACTGGCCCGGTTTTCGTCGAGTTTAAGCACAACTGGTCGCACGGCCACTCATCGCCAGACTTGTTCCACGTCCACGGCGGCGAACTCTCGGACGCCTACTGGAATCCACCACCGACACGCCACAAGGTCGTGTGGACGATGCGCAACGAAGACATGTATATCTTGCGCTGGGGCCAGCCGGATTTTGTGCGCGACTTTGTCCAGCGGCAGAGCGGAAAAGACTACGTCGGCGGCGCGATCATCGGCTCGGAATGCTACATTCCAGCGCTCGACTACATTTCCAAGTCCGGCGCGCACAAGGACTGGAGCTACGCGTTCCAGCGCCAATGGCTGTTTTACGCAGTCTGGGGAAAACTTCTCTACGATCCCGAAACGCCAGACTCGTACTTTGAGACAATGCTCGAAAACCGCTTCGGCAAGGGCATCGGCAAGGATCTTCTCGGTGCTTGGAAGATCGCCAGCCGTGTGCCACTGCACTTGGCATCCTTTCGCAAAGGCACTTGGGATGGCTCACTCTACACGGAAGGCTTCTCATCTTGGATCGATAAAAACGACGGCGCTCGCACCTTCTTCGGGGTTGATCAATTCATCAATCACCCGGTTCTCGATACCAAGCGCTACATGAACGTCGCCGACTTCGTGAAAAACGACGCCGTTCAGAAAGGCGTCATGTCGCCCTTGGATCTTGCTGACACTCTTGATCGCGACCGCGCGACCGCATCCAAGCTTGTCGCCACGCTGAGGGAGAAACACAAAATTTCACCCACGCTCGACTGTGAGCTGACTGACATCCAAGCGTGGTGCGCCTACAGTGATTATTTCGCCGCCAAGCTGCGCGGCAGCGTCGCACTCGCCAGAGCACGCGCCACACAGGATGAAAAAATGCAGCAACAAGCGGTCGCGGAGCTGGAAACCGCGCTCGTGCATTGGAAGCGCCTCGCCGAGTTAGGTGACAAGTTCAACCAACTTCCGGTTTTATCGAACTCTAAAAAACCATTTAGTTGGGCCTCTCTAACACCCGCAGTGGAACAAGACATCACTGTTGCAAAGCAACCTCTTAAACCAGACAAGTGAGCCTCAATTCACTGAACATGCCCACGGCCTCAAAAAATCATTCGATTCCAAGACATCGCAACGGTTCCGTTCGAGTAACCATTTCACGGATGTTCATTCCGCTTTTCGCCACGCTTTGCCTCGACCAAGCAAAGTGCGAAGCCGAATCTCCATACACGGCGGAAACGAGCCGCACGCAGGAGATTCGACAAAAGGATGGCAACTGGATGGAACAGACACGCTTCGGGATGTTCATTCACTTCGGGCTCTACTCGATCCCAGCAGGAGTCTGGAAAGGTGAGGCGATGGGCCGCAATGACTACTCGGAATGGATCCGCGTTCAATGGCGCTGGCCACAGGCCGATACTGGCATTCCACGTGACCAATATGATACTTTATTGCCGAAATGGAATCCCACCGAGTTCGATGCCGATGAATGGATTCGATTAGCGGCTGAAGCCGGCATGCGCTACTTCGTCATCACTTCCAAACATCACGATGGCTTCGCGTTATGGGATTCTAAAGTTTCAGAATATGACATCGCTGCCACACCCTTCGGCGCAAATGGTCGCGATCCTCTCGGCGAACTCGCCAAAGCCTGCCGCAAGTATGGTGTGAAGTTGGGCTTTTATTATTCTCATTGGTTAGACTGGGAACATCCAGGTGGCGCGCTCCCACCTTGGCCTGAAATCAAAAAAGATCCGCCTCTGCCGCAACCGACTGACCCAGCATTTGCCAAATATTGGGAGGAAAAATGCCTGCCCCAAGTCTCCGAACTCATCGAGCGCTACCAACCCGACATGTTCTGGTTTGATACCTGGGGCAAGGGAGCGAAGAACCAAGTGACCGCCGTGCGCCGCGATCAACTGATCAAACTGATCCGCGACCAAGCACCGCAATGCATGATCAATGGCCGCATCGCCGCGCACGATCCTGCCGGTGCCGACTTCATTTCCATGGGCGACAACTATTTTCCCGATCCGAAAGACGCCCCCAAAGTCACTTGGGAAACGCCAGCCACGATGAATCACAGTTGGGGCTACAATCGCCTCGATTTCCAATGGCAAACTTTTGACCAACTGCTCGGAAAACTCATCACCAACGCCAGCCTCGGCGGCGCCATCACGCTCAACGTCGGCCCGCTCGGTGATGGTGCATTCCAGCAAGCCGCCACCCGCAGGCTCAAGGAATTCGCCGCTTGGATGGAGATCAACGAATCCGCGATACAGCCCACTACCCGCAGCCTCTTTGCCAAAGGTGACTTGCCCGAGACCATCCGCGCCACCACCGGCACAGACCCAGAAAAGCCCTGCTTTTATCTGATCATGCTGAAGCCCCAAGAAGCCGGTAATCTCACCATTCCTCAACCGCTCAAACTCGCTGAACCCACCATGGAATTCCGGGCTCAAGTGCTCGAAACACGCGAGTTTCTCGATGTGAAACTCGAACCCACAGGAAATCTCGTCATCAACCTGCCGAAGGAGCTGGCTGGTATCAACCACGCGGTCATTCGTGTCGGGCCCGCCTCATCCATCCCTGCTCTTTACGAAGATGGAACCGCAGTTGAACCCATCAAACCCGGCGTCCGGGCGAAATAACCGCGATTTCACGAGGCAAGATTGGATCAACGAAATCGGCGAAATTGTCGAATGACAAATACCTACAGGGGGCTGTGATCGTGGTCACTGTCTGCTACAGCCTGCGGTTTCTATTAGAAAGCGTCTGGAATAAAACCCACCAAGATCACTCTCACGTCCGCTCATGAGTGAATTTGCAGAATTAGTCGATGCGCACTACCAAGCGTTGTTTCGCTTCGCGATGTCGCTGACGCGTGATTCAACAAGCGCCTCGGATCTCGTTCAGGAAACGTTCTGCATCTGGGCGGCCAAAGGCGATCAGTTGCGCGACCGCTCGAAGGCCAAAACCTGGCTTTTCACCACACTTCACCGCGAGTTTCTGGGACAGCGCCGCCGCGCATCCCGCTTCTCAGAAGACCCGCTCAACGAACAAGCCATTGAATCCATAGCCAGCCCTGATCAGGAAGCAGACCGCCAAATGGACGGCCAGCGGGCGCTCGATCTTCTCAGCGCACTCGATGAGACCTACCGTGCGCCACTCGCGTTGTTTTACCTTCAGCAGCACAGTTACAAAGACATCGCCGAGATCCTTGATGTGCCGATTGGCACCGTCATGTCGCGGCTCTCACGTGGTAAGGAATTGTTGCGCCGGAAAATGACTGATGAGCCATCCAGCGCACCCAAAAACATCCTGCAAATCCAAGACGGAGGACTCCAACAACATCATGGATAAAGATCAGGCAAAATTCATTCTGCGCAGTTTCCGACCCGATGGTGCGGATACGAATGACTCGGATTTCACCGAGGCTCTGACCTTCGCGCTGGCAGACCGTGAATTAAGCGCATGGTTGGCCGACGAGCGTGCTTTTGATGCGAATTTTGCGACGGCGCTCGCCTCAGTTGAGCTGCCGGAAAACCTGCGCCACGACATCCTCGGCTGCCTCGCTGGACAACGCGGAGATTTTCCTCAGGCCGAAAACGCACTCGATGCAGCGCTGATCGGTGCGCTCGCTTCGATTTGCCCACCCGCAGACCATCGGCAGAAAATCCTCACAGCGATGGAACGCAGCAACACTGTGACCATCATGCCCCGCAAGTCGATTTGGCGTCGTCTTGCACTGCCAGTCGCCGCTGCTGCCGGAGTCATGCTGGCTCTCACGCTCACTCGAAACTCTGACTCGAAACCCACCGCAAGCCTCAACCAACGCGTGCCTGTGGACTTAGTCCAAGCCAGCTTCATCCGCGCCTACCAATCGCCACTTTTCAGCCTAGACGACACGCGAGAAGAACATGCGGTGCTGATCGATCACTTGAAATCGCGCAAACTACCGTGCCCCGGCTGCTTGCCGCCTGGTTTGCAGGGTGTCAAAAGCATCGGCTGCCGCGAGCTCACCATCGAGTCCAAGCGCGGCTCAGTCGTTTGTTTCGATGAACCAGAAAATGGCGTCGTCCACCTCGTGATTTTTCATCGCGACGATGTCGATGGCGAACTCCCCGCCCGCGAACACCCGACCTTCACGCAAGAAGGCCACTGGGCAACCGCACGCTGGGAAGACGAAAGTCACGTCTTCATCCTCATCGGCACCAGCGACGTGCACCGCTTAGCATCGCTGTTTTGAATCACCCCAAGCTCGCTTGTTGACGGCTGATGAACTGGCCGAGCAAGGGAACGGCAAAGGCATATTTCCCATAGCGGTTTTTGTAAACCAACCCACTGTCACTAAGAGTCACTAACATTTGGTTCACATGACTGCTGCTGAAGGGTTTCGTGCCGCACTCCTTCGATTTGGCGACGATTTCATTCACCGCAAATTCGTCGTCGCAGTTCGGAAGCAAGGCCACGACAGAAAGCAGCTCACGCTGGCGGTCCGTCACTCGATTCCAACGTCCTGCGAAAAAATCGCTGTCTAGCTTGCGGACGACCTGCGCCACCGTCACCACAGGATCGAGGATGCCAGAAGCTTTTTGCTGGAGATAAGAATCGTAGATTTCACGGCACAGGAACTGCACAAAATAGGGATAGCCTCCCGAACTTTTGGTGATCGCTTCGATGGCAGGTTCAGTCATCGTCACCGGGCAGTTCTTCTCCTTCACCGGAATTGTAATGGCTTGGCGGCATTCCATCTCGTTGAGACGGCCAAGCGTCACGACGTGAAACATGCGCTCTGCGAAAGTGCGGGCTTCCACCAACTTCGGAAACAGAGTGGGCAGGCCTGTAAAAACCAGCAAGAACGGCAGACCTTTCTTTTGAATCGATTGGAACACATCGAGCAAGAGTGAGAGTGGATACTGATTTCGCTCCGCCTGATCGCCGAGATTCTGCGCCTCGTCATAGGCCAGAACGATCCCCTGACAAGAAGTGGAAGCGAGGCAACTCCACACGAGTTCCAACACCGCCTTGAGCTTATCAGCGGCGAGACCCGGGGTGCTGTCATAGACACGTTTCAAGAGGTCGAAGTCCAAATAGATTTGTACTTTTTCGACCTCAGCGTGAAAGCCGAGCTTCCGCTTTTCAATTTCCTGAACCACCACGCCGGAAACAAGCGGCGAAAGATCCGCAAGAATGCGGATGGCGATATTGTCCTCGCTCACACTGGCAGATTCGGAAAGATCCGTGCCCGCCCAAAGCCAACCCGCCTGAACGGCGATTGGCTTGAAAGTCTCCAGCAGCACGGTTTTGCCCACACCGCGCAGACCCGTGAGCACCATGTTGGTCATCACTGGATTTTGGGTCAGCAACTTCTCAAATTCAGCCTTTTCATCCTCACGACCAGCAAGATAAGGCGGCGGATGTCCGGCTCCGGGGCGGAATGGATTCAAAAAAGTGGTTTCTTTCATGGTTTCAGCCGCAATAAACTACTGCGCTAAATTTAGTTCAACGACTAAATTTAGCCTGCTAACGAATTTACTCTAATGCTTCGGTCTTAAACATTGATCACATGCCGCTGGTCTTCATGAAGGCTGCGAAGACATCCGAAAAAGGGTAGCAACCTCTACCACAGAACTCCGATTTACTCCTTTGGCGCTTTGTCATTTAAGACGGGGCTTGGGATTGTGGGAATATGACGATAGCTGACCGATGAGCGACGTGCTGGAGTGACGGTGGTTGTGGTTGCTATAGGCTGGAGCCCAATGGTGAGTTCGCAGCCTAGCGCAGCGGCTATTTTGACCATGGAATCTAAGGTGAAGTTGTTATCTCCACGGAGGATTTTGGTGATGTAAGCGGGTGAGGAGCCTATTTTTTCTGCGAGTACAGAGCGGGTGAGGCCACTGCTTTTCATGCGAGCGACGAGATCCTCAGTGAAACGAATGGACGCATCCTCAGTTCGGTAAGCATGGGTTTGGCGGGCGACTTCGGCGTTAGCCTTGAGCATGTTGAGGCGTTGTTTCATGGCGAATCTTCGATGAAGGTCACTTGGTTGGCCGACTTGGCTGTTTGGTAGGCTTTTTTCCATTTACTGGCGGTCGTGAGTTCACTCGGCGAAGTGGTTTGGCGTTTTTTAAGGAATCCGTGAGTGCAAAGGATGATGCGATTGGCATCCCAAAACCAGATAAGCCTGAGACCACCGATGGTTTTGAATTCGAAGAGTCCATCGGCGAGCAGATAAACTCGGCAAGCGGACCCGGACTGATAGAGGAATGCTTCGACGGCGACAATTAACCTAAAGGTTAACTTTGCAAGGTTTTTTCAAACCTTCAGCAGTTCTGCGGCAGCGGCCTTGATCTCCGCAAGCTTCTCACGATCCGGTGCCGCGCCTCTGGCCTGATCCGGTTTTCCGCCGCCTTTGCCGTCGGCTAGGGCGGCGAGGTCGCGGAGGAGGTCGCCGGCTTTGAGACCGGCGGCGAGAGCGTCTGGGCCGCAGTGGGTGGCGAGGTGGAGTTTTTCGCCGTCATCGACGATCAAGAGCGCGGGACCGGCGAAGTTTTTCTTTTTGAGGCCGTTTTGGAGTTCTTGGAGCAGCGAGGCATCGGACTCGAAGGAAACGATGATCGGCTCGCCCTGGGCGATGAGGTCAGCGAGGGCTTCGTCGGCGAGCTTGGCAGCTTGGGAAGACTGGATTTTTTTGATGCGTTTCTCGGCTTCGATGGCGGCTTGCTGGGTTTCATCCAGCGTACGGTGACCATGGGCAAAAACCGCGTTGAGCTCATTGATGTCCGCACGCTCAAAGAGCATGGCTCCCATGATGTGGGGGAACTCGTTGACGGTGATGGCGGACTCACCGAGGGCGGTGAGTTTCTCGTTCGCGGCCGCGAGTTTCGCCTCGGCGGTGTCCATATCAGTCCGCCATTTCTCGGTGATTTCATGGAGATATGACCATGCGGACTCGCCACAAACGGCTTCGATGCGGCGGACGCCAGAGGCGATGGCTCCCTCGCTCTTGATTTTGAAAAGGCCGATTTCTGAGGTTTTGCGGACGTGAGTGCCGCCGCAAAGCTCCATCGAGTAGCCATCGAGCGCGTTGCGTTTGCCGCCGATTTCGACGACACGGACGATTTCGCCGTATTTGTCGCCGAAGAACTGCATGATGTCGGTGCGGTTTTTGATGTCCGCGTGTTTCACCTCGGTCCAGGAGACGGCCATGTCTTGCTTGATCGCGCCGTTGACCATGTCTTCCATCATCGCGATTTGCTCGGTGGTGAGAGCGGCGCTGTTGAAGTCGAAACGCAGGCGGTGCTCATCCACTGAAGAACCCTGCTGGCTGGCATCTTTGGAAACGACTTCGTGAAGCGCCCAGTGGAGCAGGTGAGTGGCGGTGTGGTGCGCTTCGATCGGACGGCGGCGCGAAGTATCGAGCTTGAGCGTCACGCGGTCGCGGATGTTCACCTTGGCGGTGGCATCGAGAACCAGTGCGCGGGCCTTGCCGATTTGCTGGACGCCGGAAACAGGAAACTCGTTTCCAAAGGCGATCAGTGTGCCGGTATCGCCAACTTGGCCACCCATCTCGGCGTAGAAAACCGTCTTATCGGTGATGACGAAGAGTGAGTCTTCCTGCGGGTGGATTTCGAGAATGGTCGCATCGCACTCGTCTTGATCGAATCCGAGAAACTCGGTGGTCGCATCGGTAGAAATGTCGAGCGCGCGGACGATGGAGGATTTCTGGGCAGCGCGGGAGCGTTCTTGTTGTTGCTCCATGAGTTTTTCAAAGCGTGGCATGTCCACTTTGAGACCGCGTTCGGTGCAGAGCAGTTCGGTGAGATCGATGGGGAAACCGAAGGTGTCATAGAGTTCGAAGGCGATGTCTCCAGAAAATGGGGAGCACACGCGCCCTCGCGTGTTGTCGGAGACGCCCTCGTCTCCGGCGTGGCTAGTCGGTTCACAAAACTCACGACACCATGACCATGCGTAGTCCTTCGCTTGCGGCACCAGCCCATCGGCCACTGGATTTCCGATGATATAATCGTATTTCTCAATCAGATCTGACTCGCTGCGGATCAAACGATCAAAAGATTCCTTATCCCAAAGATGCTCGATGTTTTCGTTTTTCAGGACCCTTCTGCGTTCTTTGAGAATCTTGTGAGAGGTGACGGATTTGATCGGCTGGAGGATTTCCGTTAGCGTATAAAAGATCGGATTGGATTCTACATCGTAGGATTTGATCTGCGGCTCGATCAGGAGATGCACATGATCCGGCATGACACATGCGGCGTAGAGGTGGATCTGATTGAGCGATCGGGAGTAGAGGATGGAATCGAGAACGATCGTGCGTTCAGCATCGCTGAGGATGTCACGATCTCTGGTGGAAAAGGTGACCATGTATTTGCCCCATGGGCGCTCGAAGTGAGGGAGATTCCGGCGTGAGTAGGTGGGTTGGGACGCCTCGGCTGAGTTCGGGCCAATCTGAGGCGAGGGCGCCTCAGATAACACGCGAGGGCGCGTGTGCTCCCCGAAGAGCTTCAACCCTCTATCCAGAGTCTGATTAAAACTCGCTTCTTCTTGCGCCAGTGTTTGTTCGATCACCGACTGGCGATTCTTCAGCTCCGGGAAAACTCCGCCCATTTCGTGGACGAGCGTGGGGACCAGTGCGGCGAAGAAGGTTTTTTCACCAGAAAACCCGAGTTGACGGCCGTATCGAACGGCGCGGCGGAGGATTCTACGAAGGACGTAGTTTCTGCCGTTGTTGCCGGGCATGATGCCATCTGCGATGGAAAATGATAGAGTCCGCAAGTGGTCGGCGATGACGCGGAAGGCGATAGCGGTTTTCATTTCCTCGGTGAAGAGGGAACGATCCGCGCCGAGTTCTGGGTAGATGTCGGTGTAGGTTTGGCCGCTGAGTTCTTCCAGCCTGCGGAAGATCGGCGTGAAGACGTCGGTGGCGTAGTTACTGGGTTTTTTCGAGAAATCCGTGAATCCTCTGGTGTTTTGGATGATCGAGCAGGCTCGCTCAAAGCCCATGCCGGTATCGACGTGTTTGGCGGGGAGCTCGCGGAATGAGCCGTCCGCCTCGGCATTGTATTGGATGAAGACGAGGTTCCAAATCTCGATGCAGAGGTCGGAATCGTTGTTGACCAGCTTGCCTTGGGAGTCGCCGTTGGGCGTGAGATCGACGTGAAGTTCCGAGCATGGGCCGCAGGGTCCAGTCTCGCCCATCATCCAGAAGTTATCCTTCACATTGCCGTGCACGATGTGGACTTCCGGGTCCACGCCTTTTGCGCGAAAGAGCTCTGCCCAGAGGTCCCACGCTTCTTGATCGAAATGTCCCGGATCGCCGGGTTTCGGCGCGTAAACCGATGCGTAGAGCCGATTGGCTGGCATGCCCCAGCGCTCGACGACGAGTTCCCACGCCCATGAGATTGCTTCCTTTTTGAAATAGTTCCCAAACGACCAGTTTCCCAGCATCTCGAACATCGTGTGGTGATAAGTATCGTAGCCGACGTCTTCGAGGTCGTTGTGTTTGCCGCCGGCACGGATGCATTTCTGGGTGTCTGCGGCGCGCGGCGGATCGTATGGAGCCTGATCGGTGCCGAGGAAATACGGGACAAATTGGTTCATCCCGGCATTCGTGAACAGCAGGCCAGGCGACTGCGGCAGCAGCGAGGCGGAGGGCACGATGGTGTGCTGTTTTTCACGGAAAAAATCGAGAAACGATTGCCTAATTTGAGCTGCGGTCATGGGCGGATGGATTGAGCGATTGCCAAGCGGCGTGCGCACATACGACACGCCAGCGAAGGGCGCGCAGGTTGGAGGAGACCGCCAGCGGAAGTAAAGCGCGGGCTAAGGGACGAGGGTTTCTGCCTCGGGCTTTTTCGGATTGAGCAGCTTATCGAATTCCTCGGCCCAGCCGCGAGCGGACTTGTGGGCGATGTTTTTTTCGAGGTGTGCGAGCATTTTCAAAGAAGCGTTTTTCTGGTCGCCGTTTTTGAAAAGATCGACCTCCATCTTCCATTGGAGTTCCGGCAATTGTTCGGCCATGAAGAGTTCAAAGTCGGGCGAACGGAGTGCATCTACGGTGCCAATTTTCCTCTTTTCCGCTGGCTCACCTTTCCTGTTCGGGGGTGGCTCTGTGCCAGCCCAGACTTCTTTGAGGGCGATTTCCTGCTGCAGCCGCTTCATCCAACCCGAGCGCAGCGCCGCCACGCGCTCTGGGGTGCGGTGCGGTGGCAGCAGGACTTGTTCGTAAATCTGCTCCAAGTTCGCAGGCGAGAGCGGCCAGTTTTCGACTTTGATCGCGTTGATGTCATAAGCGCGTGCAAAAAACGACGAATTGACCGCTTGGCTGAGCAACTGCCGATGTGGTGTGAGCTTCTCGGCATCGCGGACGATGGTGTCGATGAACTGCTGAACCTCGGGCAGTAGAGTATTGCGATCCGTCTTCTCGGATGCGGCGCGCAGGGTCAGGGTGAGCCAAGTGAGCTGCAAGCGGAGCGCGTAACCCAAGCCGGAAGTGGATAGTTTTTCGTCTTCTTTGCGCTTCCACTCGCGGAAGTCCGCGTTCTTGCGGTGCTGATCCTCGAAATTGACCTTTTCGATGCATTTCAAATGCAAATCCAGCGCGTCTTGGTCGTTTGACGCAGCGGCGCGGTAGGCGCTGATGGCCATGCGAAAACGCTCGTCCACCTTGCTATCCGCACTGGTTCGCAGAGCCTCTAACTTCTCCAGCAGCGCCTCACGATCTTCAGGTGATAACTCCTGCGCGGTGACTTGGGAAATCAGGATGAGCGCTGAAATGAAAACGGCTGCGGGTTTCATGTCGGTTACATTTTCAGAATCCGCAGGGCAATCAAGCTAAGGATTTTCAACCGCGAATGGACGCGAAGGAACGCAAATGGCGATTTTTCATTAGGAATGCATGATTCAGAGAATTCCGTTCTGAAAATATGAAGTGATTGGCGCTCACCTGCGGGCGTAGCGAAAACCTGGAAACGCACGGACCAGGCGGCGCATTTCGAGCTTCATCAGCGTGGCGGCGACCACCTGTGCAGGCAGACCGCAGCGCTCTGTGATCCGATCCACCGGGGATTCGTCAGTCGTCACGACGGCATAGACGGCAGCCTCTTCTGCGGGCAGCTCGGGAATATCCGAAGCCGTCTCGCTGACAGATGGCTTCCGCGCAAATGGTAGTTCGCCGAGGTCATCGAGAATGTGGCTGGCGTCGGCCACCAGCGTGGCACCATCGCGGATGAGTTGATTGGTGCCCGCGCATGTCGGCTTATCGATCGGGCCGGGCACGGCGAAAACTGGCTTACCGTATTCTGAGGCGAGATTCGCGGTGATCAGCGAGCCGGACCACGCCGGGCACTCGACGACCAACAGCGCCCGTGACCACGCGGCGACGATGCGGTTGCGCATCGGAAATGTCTGCTTGTCCGGCGCGGTATGGAGCGGGAATTCTGAAACGACTGCGCCATTTCCCGCGGCGATTTTTTCCGCAAGAGCGAGATTTTCCGGCGGATAGAGTTTTCCCAAACCCGAGCCAATCACGGCGATGGTGCGCCCGCTGGCCGCGATGGCTGCCTCGTGCGCCGCGGTATCGATGCCACGCGCAAGTCCGGAAATGATGGAAAAACCGGCCTGCGCGAGCTGATAGGAAAGTTTCTTGGTGGCCTGCATGCCGTAATGCGTGGCCCGCCGCGAACCGACTACCCCGATGGCGTGGCGGTCGCGCGGCTCGATTTTACCCCACACATAGAGCAACAACGGCGGATCGTAAGCATCCCGCAGAGGCGACGGATAACCCTCATCATCTTGGCAGACGATGGCGATGTCGCGCTCCGCCGCTTCGCGGATCTCATTCGCCGGATCGGCATGATCTTGCCACGAGCAGAGAATTTTTGCGGTTTCCGCGCCGATGCCCTCGACACGCAGCAGTCGATCTTTCGGCGCAGCGAGCACCGCCGCCGGTTCGCCAAAAGCCTCTAACAAGCGCCGCACGCGCACCGGACCGATCTTCGGCAGCATATTCAGCGCAACGAGGGCTTCTAACGTGGTCATCGGCAGCAAGGTTGAAGACTGCCAACCGCTAGGTCAAAGGCAGAAGCGGTGACGCAAGACAGTTGCCAAAAAATACGCCGTGACATGCATGGCTCTGTGGATGCCAAATCCAAGCGTCAATCAAGCCGCCATGGAATCCACTCCCACCGAACTCCTCGACCGCCTCGCATACTCGAAATCCGCGAAATTTCCCAAAGCAACCCTAAAGGAAATCGTCGCCCGCAAGGAAGAGATGATTCCTCATTTGATCGCCATTCTGGAATCCGCGACGGCCAATCCGGCGGAATATCTCGAAGGACCGCGGGTCATGCTGCCCACCTACGCCGCCTATCTGCTCGCCCAATTC
>JBGSLX010000195.1:0-4444 GCA_041740475.1 Akkermansiaceae bacterium
AAAGACGCGTGCCAATTGACGGTCAGCAAACCTTACGACGACTTCGCAGCAGAACTCGGTTCCGCCGAGCCCGGCGTTTATTTGATCGGCTTGGACACTCATGTGGCGTTCGCCATTCCCGATGGCAGCGGAGCGTTTCGCTTGATCCACGCATCTGGCTCGCGACCATGGTGTGTCGTCGATGAAAGCCAAGACGAGGCCGGGGTCTTGCAAAAATCCCAGTGGAGAATGTTTGGAAACCTCACTGCCGACTCCAAGACCATCCGCCGCTGGCTCCACGCGGAAAAAATCCCGGTGAGGGGTGCCTGATCTGCAAGCTCCGTGATCATTCACCGCGACATCAAAATTTTCCCTTTAGCCAAGCAGATAAGTCTTGTCAGTAACTGGAAACTCTGTTTTCACCACCAGCCCGAAACTCATTTCGGTTCCATTCACACAATCCATTTGTTTTGAGCGAATATCACCCGTCCCAACTTCCAGAAAACGTCATCCCGTTCGAGGAAGCCAAGCCGGTTTCGCGATTTCCCGGTTCTACTATGAAAAGCGACCTCCTCGACAAGGCTTCAGAAATCGTCACTGATCCATTGGTTCTGATCAATCTGGTCTCCCAGCGCGTCCGCCAACTGAACAGTGGCCGTTCCCCACTCATTCCTACCCGGCCTAGCATGGGCGTAGCAGACATCGCCCTGCAGGAAATCATTGAGGGAAAAATCAAGTTGGTCGTGAAGGCGGAAGCCTAAGCACCGTGCTTGATTGCCCAGCGACGTCATGAGCGCGGAAATCGCCACCAACCGCAAGGCCGGTCGTGATTTTCACATTCTTGAAAAAGTCGAAGCTGGGATTGAACTGAAGGGCACCGAGGTCAAATCGATCCGGGCGGGAAAGGTGAACATCTCAGACGCCTTTGCGCGTGTTGAGAACAACCAGGTTTTTCTCTACGGCTGCAATATCCAGCCGTGGGAAACCGCCAGTGAGTGGTTTCAACACGCTGCGAAACGACCGCGCAGACTGCTCTTGCACAAACGCGAGATTCTAAAGCTTGCCTCCGCGACCGCGATCAAAGGATGCAGTTTGCCATTGCTCCGGATGTATTGGAAAAACCGCCGCGTGAAAGTGGAGCTCGGAGTCGGCAAGGGGAAAACCCACTCAGACCAACGTCAGGATCTTAAGAAAAAGGTCGAACTGCTCGAAGCCCAGCGGGAAATGTCGCGGTTCAATCAGCGCTGAAATTTCTCTCAGGGATTCGGCGGAGTTTCCGTAGGCGGGCGGGCGATCACGGCTCCGGTGCTGTTGCTCGGGGCAGCTGGGCGAGTGGATCGGAACTCACTCTCGGCGGGTAAATCGAGCATGTTCGGCAAGCGGATGCCATCGTCCGGCTTTTTGTGGGTGGCGGTCGCAGGCTCGATTGCGGCAACTGGCTGGGTGGATTTTGTTTTGGGAGCGGGGGCTTCTTTGACAATTTCCGCCTTCGGAGCCGCGCAAGAACACAGCACGAACGCAGGAAAGATCAGCGCGAGATGGGCGAGTGGAAGTTTCAGCATCGGAAAATGAGAGTTTGAGCTTGAGTCACGGCACGCGTGGAAATTTTGAGAAATCCGGAGCTCGTTTTTCGAGAAACGCCTGTTTTCCCTCCCGTCCTTCTTCGCTCATGTAGTACAGCAACGTCGCATTTCCCGCGAGATCAAGCAGGCCCATCTGGCCATCGCAATCGGCGTTGAGCGCAGCCTTGAGACAACGCAGCGCGAGTGGTGAGTGGGCGAGCATTTCGCGGCACCATTTCAGAGTCTCCGTCTCCAGTTCTGCAAGCGGGACCACCGTGTTGACCAGACCCATGTCGAGCGCTTGTTGGGCGTCGTATTGGCGGCACAGATACCAAATTTCGCGGGCTTTTTTCTGGCCGACGATGCGCGCCAGATAGCTTGAGCCGAGCCCGCCATCGAACGAGCCGACTTTCGGACCAGTTTGGCCGAAACGGGCGTTGTCTGCCGCGATGGTCAGATCACAGACGATGTGCAGCACGTGGCCTCCGCCAATCGCGTAACCCGCCACCATCGCCACCACGGGCTTCGGCAGTGAGCGGATTTTTTTCTGCAAATCCAGCACGTTCAGGCGCGGCACGCCGTCTTCACCCACATATCCTGCGTGGCCACGCACTTTTTGATCGCCGCCAGAACAGAACGCCAAATCGCCCGCGCCAGTGAGAATGATCACGCCCACCGCTGGGTCTTCATGCGCGAGATCGAAGGCTTGCAGCATTTCGCGCACGGTCTTCGGGCGGAAGGCATTGCGCACTTCTGGGCGGTTGATGGTGATTTTGGCGATTTTGCCTTCGTCCGTGGTTTCGTAACGAATGTCTTCAAATTCCTGAACGGTGGTCCACATGGCCGCGAACTTGCACACTCTGTTGCCAGCCCGCAACTCACGATATGCCTCCGCCATCATCCGAGTCTGCGGTCACGACCGCGCTCGTTGGCCGCGCCACAATATGGGCAATCCACGATTTTTCCATGTCTGTGGTCTTCGAACGCATGAAGGCACAGCCTGCAAATGATTCGTTTCGCCGCCGATCGCGCCTCGGCCCGGACGTGCCAAATGCGTGAAACCATCACGAGCGCCAGCACCAGCGCGCAGGAACCGAAGATCACCCCAAACACGAATTCAGCGAGCGTCAGTTCCATCGGCGGTTTGGTTGGAAAATCCTAGCCCCACTGCGATCCAGCGGTCTGGCGTAGTCGGTTCAGGCGGAAAGGTCACACGTCGCAACCACCCATCCAAGACCGCTGCCCCCGCCGCTTCTCCTCCGGACAGCGACACGCTCTCGATCACGCCGCCTGCGGCATTGAGGCGCAAAAGAAATCGCCACGGCTCTGCCGCCATTGCTGCGTCCACCGGATGATCGAATGCGGGCAAGTCTCGCGGCAGCGCATCCACTGCGATGCCAGAGAGCGGATAAAGCGTCGGCACGAGCGTGGGTTTTCCCATCGGGCGCGCGACCGGTGTGGATTTTCTCCGATCCGGCAGTACCGATTCGCCGGGCCTCGCCAGTCGGGTGCGCCGCAACGCATTTTCATCGGGCAGCTCGCGCAGCATCGGCACGTATGGCTCCGGTTGCCAACGGCCCACTTGAGCGATGGGGTATTTCGTGACCGCTATGCGCTCCCATTCGGATGGTTCGAAGCGCGAAGGAAACGGCCCGCCCTCGCGTGCGAGCAGGGAAAGCGAGCGCCCATCGGCGTCATCCAGCACTTGAATCACCGCCGCTTTTTGTGTCGCCCACGGCTCTGGAACGGCCATCTGGATGCGCACCAATGAGAAGAAACCTGCAAACATCGCGCTCGTGATCAGCACGGCTAGAACTTTCGGCAGTTGCGACTGGTGCCTGGCACGCCATGAAAAAACCCACTCCGGCGCGGCGAGCCGCTTCTGCTTCATGCGGACTTTTTTGGCCATCACTCTGCGATAGGGTTCGGATTTTCGCCCGACGGCGCGGGTGTATCGGCTCCTACCAGTGCGAGGCGGAAACCCTTGCCTAGGACCATTTCGGATACCTTTCTTTCGATGCCGACGGGAGTGCCAGCGTCTGTTTGCAGCAGCATCAGGGTTTTCGCGCTGGCTCCGCGTTCACGCATTTGTTCGATGCGCGCTTCCAGTTCTTCGAAGGTCATTGCATCGCGCCCCAGATGGATGCGCGGGCCATTTTCACCGCGGCCCAGAGTGACCACTTGCGTCTCTTGGAATCGCTCAAGCTGGAACCTCGATGGCGGCAGCTCGACCATCACCCCGGATTGCCTGAGAAGTGAAGGTCCGAGCAAAAATAACAGCCACAGCAGCGCGAATACATCCACCACTGGCACCGCATGCAGCAGTCCAGGCCGCTCCGGTAAATTCGTTTCCAGCTTCAATGCGCGTGCTCCTGCTTGGCTTTCGACGTTTTTTTGCCCGCCGTCACCTCACCTCGGAACGGCGCGTATTGTTCTTCCTCCCGCACATCCGCAATCAGATGCACCATCTCGATGCCCACTCGCTCGATGCGGTGGATCAAGCGTTTTGCCCGACCGAGGAAATACAGGTAAAACAAATACATCGGAACGGCCACGGTCAGGCCGATGACCGAGGTGATCAGCGCGGTGAAAACGCCAGCCGTCAGCTCCGCAGGGCCGGTGAATCCTCCTTGTTCGCTCACTTTTTGAAACGTTTCTAACATGCCGAGCAGCGTGCCCAACATGCCCACCAACGGAGCCAGAAGCGAGACGCCCAAGATCGCGCGGATGTTATTCTCGATGCGCGGCACCTCGAGCTGACCCGCTTCCTGAGTCACATCCCGCAGCTCCGTGCGTGGCAGGTAATATCGCAACAAAGCCGCATGAGCGACACGCGCCACCGGACCGGGCGCACGCGCCGCCTCGTGCAGCGCCTCTGCGAACGCACGCTGCCGGACGTGATG
>JBGSLX010000196.1:0-5118 GCA_041740475.1 Akkermansiaceae bacterium
GGTTGAAAGTGCGCTATTTTAGCGACGGCGCGGTGATTGGGAGTCGAGAGTTCGTCGATGGCTTATTCGAGCAATGCCGAGAACGCTTCGGGCCCAAGAGAAAGAGCGGAGCTCGAAAGATGCGGGGGAACGCAGCGGCGACGCAGGGGGCGCTATGGAGCGCCAGAGATTTGAGGCTGGATATTCAATGAGTTGCGTTGAGACCATGTTGTGCAGTCTGATTATGAAGTCGCCATCGCCTGCCGAACACTGATCGACTCACCTTCGTGAAGCGAATTTTCGACACTGTTAATCTTCTGCGAATCATCACTGCAATCTTCGCTGCCGCTGAGCTGTGCTCTGGTGCGACGATTCTGGATGGGGCGGACGTGCAGGATTATCGAGATCTCGCATTGGAGTATCCATCTGTCGGAAAGGTGACGGGTTCGCCGTTTAATGGCTCTGGCATTCTCATTTCGGATCGCTGGGTGCTCACGGCGGGCCACGTGGCAATTGGGAAAACCGGCGGAACTTTCACGATTGGCGGAACTGCTCACACGATCCAGTCCACGGTGACCCACCCCGGATATCGGTTTCCGAACAATTTCAGCGACCTTGCACTGCTCCAGCTTACAACGCCTGTGAGTACGGTCACGCCAGCCGTCATGCTTGGGCTTGCTTCATCACAGGACTTGCTTGGGCGGGAGGCCGCATGGGTCGGTTTTGGCCTCGGCGGAAATGGCCTAACGGGTGCGCAATCGCCGTTGGACCATCGCGCATTTACCAATGTGATCGACGTATTTGGCCCGGCTTACGGGCTTACGGGCACGGCTTTTATCTCCGATTTTGACCGGCCCGACGGCAGCACCAACGCCACTGGTTCCAGCCCGACTGCCACCCGCTTGGAAGGAAATGTGTCTGGCGGAGATAGTGGCGGCGGCGTTTTCATCACGGTCGGCGGGATCAAGTATTTGGTGGGCGTCACCAGTTTCACCGGTGGATTTAGCCCCGGCACCAATTCGCGCTACGGCAGCATTAGCGGCGCGAACGACTTGCAGCAGTTTCATCAATGGATCTTCGATGAAACTGGCATCGCCGCAGTTCCCGAGCCATCGGTTGTCATTCTCGGCTGCATCAGCGCCGTCGGCTTGGTGTCCCGCCGGAGAAAAATACGCTGAAAATTACGCCTCACCGTTGCCCTCTCGCATTTCGGCGAGGACTGAGGACATGTCTTGCAGGGAATCCCAAAGCTCGCGCACGACGAACAACGGCGCTCCGCAGCGCACGACCAAAGCGATGCAATCCGATGGCCGCGCATCCAGCTCGACGATCTTGCGCTCCATGATTTCGTTTTCCGCCTCCATGATCAGCCGCGCGAAATAGATTTCGTCATCCATGTTGACGATCACCGCACGAGTCACTGTGGCACCGAAAGTTTTCAGGGTTAGCAGGAACAGATCGTGCGTCAGCGGCCTCAGTGGGGCCTGACCAGAGAGCGAGGCGTTGATTGATGCACCCACGCCGGGATCAATGTAGAAAACAATCGCCTTGGAGCCATCTCCGAGGAAAACGGCGCAGCCGGCTTGGGTCGGCATCAGTGCGATGGGTTCCACCCGGACAAGATCTGGCATCGCGGCCAACATCCACCGCAAAGGACGCATTTCCAAGGTCTAAAATGCGCCCGCATGCCAAATAGAAAGTTTTTCACCGCATTGCCGCAAAGGTCTGCTGATTCAGCAAACAGATCCCTTTGCGATCCTTTCGCGACCTTGGCGGCTTTGCGGTGAAACCTCTTCCAGATTTATGATGCCGCAGAAATCGCCCGCAGTTCATCAATGCAGGCACTGAGAATTTCCTGATTGATGGCATGGAGATCCACGCCGTGGCCGACATCGCGCAGCATCAGCACCGCGAGCTCGCCGCCGAGGTGTTCGCGGAATTCATCCAAGCCGCGCAAGACCACGCGCTCGCCATCTTCGCCACGCCAATCGAGCGCCGGATGATAAACGGGAAAACTCAGCGCCTGCAGCACCGGAAAAACGCGCTCGATCAATGAGGAAGCGGCGAGTCCACTGCGGACGGAATAAAGCGTGTCCAGCGCCAAACCGACCGCCACTGCGCGGTCGTGCGGCAGTTGGTAAGCGGTGAGCGATTCGAGCTTGTGCGCCGCCCAGTGGCCGAAGTCGAGCGGTCGGCTGGACCCGGATTCGAATGGATCGCCACCTTGCGCGATGTGCGTGGCGTGCAACATGGCCGAGCGCTCGACGCAGGTTTCCAGCGCGGCGGGTTCGAGCGCGGCGAGCGAGCTGAGGTTTTCCTCGATCCAGTCGAAAAAACTGGCGTCTTTCACCAGCGAGACTTTCACCGCCTCGATCAAGCCCGCTCGGCGCGATTCCTCCGGCTGGCTGTGCAGGAAGCGGAAGTCGTTGATCACCGCAAAAGGCACCGCGAAAGCGCCGATCCAGTTTTTTTTGCCGAAGGCATTGATCGCACATTTTACGCCCACTCCGCTGTCGTCTTGGGAAAGTGTGGTCGTCGGAAATCTCACCATGCGCACGCCTCGGTGCGCTGTGGCAGCGGCGAAACCAATCGCATCGAGAAACGCGCCGCCGCCGATCGCTAACAGATACGAGTGGCGATCAAGATGCGCGGCATCGATGTGTTTCCACGTCTCTTGAACGTATGCGTCGTCTGCCTTGGCGGCTTCTCCGCCGGGCAGCAAATGCACTGCGGTGAGTTCCACCGGAGATTGAGCGAAGTAGCGCTGGACCTCGGTTTCGAGTTTGGGCCACGCGGAAGCCACTTGTTTCTCGATGAACACGAGCGCCCGGCGGCCACCGCCTTCTTGTAAAATCTGCGCCAGCTCTTTGTTTTCTGCGGCAAATGCATCCCTCGTGAAAACAATACGGTGCTTGAAGCTGACGGAAAATTGGAAATCTTGGCGGGGCATTGGCACGCCGGAAATAGCTTTCATCCCATGCTCGTGCCAGCGTTTCTTTCCGACACCACGATCATGCCCACCATCGAAACACTCTTTGAAACGCGCTGGCTCATGCTGCAACGCATCGGCCATTGGGATTTTGTCCGCCGCCCGCATTCGAATTCCTGCGTCGGCATCCTCCCGATCACCGCCGATGATGAAGTCGTGCTGATCGAGCAATTTCGCATCCCAGTCGGCGCGCCGACCATCGAGATCCCGGCGGGCATCGTCGGCGATGAAGTCGAGCACCTTGGCGAATCACTGGAAGAAACGGCCGGTCGCGAGCTGCTTGAGGAGACCGGCTACCGCGCCGGGAAAATCACTCGGCTCATCGACAGTCCCACTTCTGCCGGGATGTCCTCGGAGATTATGCATTTGTTTTTGGCGACGGATTTGACGCGCGAGCATCAGGGCGGCGGTGTCGGCGGGGAAAAAATCACGGTCTATCACATTCCGCTCGCCGATCTGCGCGAGTGGCTCGCGGCTCAGCAAAACGCGGGAAAAATCGTCGATTACAAGATCCACGCTTGTCTGTGGCTGGCGGGGAAATGACGCGGTGGACGACTCGGCGACATATCGATTCGGCGGCATTGCGCGTCTTTATGGCGATGCGGCATTAGCGCGATTTCTGACGGCGCATGTCGCGGTCATCGGCGTCGGCGGAGTCGGCTCGTGGACGGTTGAGGCGCTGGCGCGGTCGGGAATTGGCAAGCTCACACTGGTGGATCTGGATGAAATTTGCCTGACCAATGTGAACCGTCAGCTTCACGCGATGGACGGCCAAATCGGGCGCTTGAAAACGGAAGCGATGGCGGAGCGAGCCCGCGCGATTCATCCAGCGGCGGAAATCACCATCGTGCCGAAGTTTTTCAACGAAACGACTGCGGATGAAATTCTCGCGACTCGATACACTGCGGTGATCGACGCGATTGATAGCACGCAGCACAAAGCACTGTTGTTGGCCGCTTGCAGGCAGCGCGGCATTTTCACCGTGACTTGCGGCGGCGCTGGCGGGCGGCGCGATCCCACGCGCATCCGCGTCGCGGACCTCGCTTTCACTGGAAAAGACCCGCTTTTGCACCAGCTCCGCCGCACCCTGCGCCGCGATCATGGATTCGAGAAAACTCCAGTCGGAGAGAATCCGAAGCCGCTGGGAATCGAGGCGGTTTTTTCAGACGAAGCGCTCCATTTTCTCCAATGCGACGGCAGTGTTTCCACAGAACGACCGGATCAAAGCGGTCAAAAGCTCGGCTGCACCAGCGGGCTAGGAAGCGTGACCCACGTCACCGCCGCCTTCGGCATGATCGCCGCTGGTCGGGTTCTCGAACGCCTCGCGGCTTCAGCTCATGAAAGTCCAGAGACTGATTGATTCTTTAATCCGCTTCTTAACCTCACAATGGAAAGTAAGTATTGATCTCTTCACTCGCCAGATGAAGCACGCCTTCAGCGTGCGGTGTTTATTGTGTGGTTCACAAACACAGGGTCGCCGCTCTGCGTCGGCCCTGTGCTACGGTGAACATTCGCCGTTGGCGAATGTGGGATCGTGAAAAACTAACGTCCGTTGGCCAAAGGCCGACATCCACCGCAGCCCACGGAACGGGAGCATCGCGGACGTTCCCTGAAACCACCGCAAGACGCATGATCGCACCTGTAGGCGTGCTTCAATCGGACGAGGGTGGTTCACAAACACGTTGGCGAATGTGGGATCGTGAAAAGCTAACGTCCGTTGGCCAAAGGCCAACATTCACCGTAGCCCATGGAACGGGAGCATCGCGGACGTTCCGTGGGACCACCGCACGATGCATGATCGCACGCTGTAGGGCGTGCTTCGATGGGACGAGGGTGGTTCACAAACACGTTGGCGAATGTGGGATCGTGAAAAACTAACGTCCGTTGGCCAAAGGCCGACATCCACCGCAGCCCATGGAACGGGAGCATTGCGGACGTTCCCTGAAACCACCGCAAGACGCATGATCGCACCTGTAGGCGTGCTTCAATCGGACGAGGGTGGTTCACAAACACGTTGGCGAATGTGGGATCGTGAAAAACTAACGTCCGTTGGCCAAAGGCCAACATCCACCGTAGCCCATGGAACGGGAGCATCGCGGACGTTCCGTGGGACCACCGCACGATGCATGATCGCACGCTGTAGGGCGTGC
>JBGSLX010000197.1:0-4923 GCA_041740475.1 Akkermansiaceae bacterium
CGATGGCCCAGTCCGCTCGCTCAAAGCCATCTACCCGAGAGCCCTCACCAAGAACCAATTCTGGACCCCACTACCTAAAGGCAATGGCGAGCCCTATGACTTCGGCTGGCTCGGCGTCTATCTGCTCGCCTATCTGCCGACGATGGTGGTGGTGAAAAAGCTGCTGCGGGTGGCGTGAGTGGAACTCCTGCTATCTGGGTGCGATCATGACCATGTGACGCCCCTTTTCCATTTTCTCGATCTTAATATGCACAGGTAGAAATTTTTCGATGATTGAGATATTGGTGGTCACATGGTCATCGGGTATCATCGTGGTAAAGCTCCCGTGACCCGCGAGCGCAAGAGGCAGCAGGAGTTGATCGGCTAGGTGACGACCGACTGGTGTCTGTGAACTCATGAAATCTTTGAGTGATTTTGCAGCACGAAATCCGACACGCTCGGCTGTGACGTTAGATTCTCCGAAACAACTGACTAGCTCGGAGGTGTTTTCAAATTGAGCCTCGTAAAGACAGCAAACACCAAGCCCAGGCCCAGGCTCTCTCACCTCGACTGTCGCATCTTCGCAGGGTAATTGTTCGAGCGCTGATGCAAGCATGCGATCACCGATGTTGGCTTTCAAATTGCGTATCGGAACGCGGAGCTTCATGGACTTGAGCTCACCTCGGTTATGGAGTTCAAACGGTTGTAATTTGGTACAAGGTTGAATTTCACATTCGATCATACCGCCACCGACTGGTGCGAATCCGCTTTGAACGAGTGAAACGGCGGCCTCAGCACCCATGCGACGGAGGGTGGGAAGAAAGACACGGTCGATGAATTCGAAAGGGGGAGCGAGTGGGTTGTGTGTGCCTCCTTCCAAGCGCAATTTGCTAGAACTGTCCGCATAGAGCAACGCGGGCAGAAGCGTTTGTAAAAGTAGCGTGGTGCTGCCGGCAGTGCCAATGGCGTAACTGTATGATCCTGCTCGCACTTTACCGGCACGGAACACAATTTCGGTCGAGCCGATTTCGGCACCGTCCACGCTGCCATCAGAGATTTCACATGCAGCTTTCACACAAGTGAGATGTTGGCGCATGAGACCTGGCTTCTGGCGTTTGCCACGAATGTGCGACATACGAAATGGCTGGCCTGTGATCATCGCAAGCGTAAGCGCGGTGCGGAGCATTTGTCCGCCGCCAGTGGTGCCATCGATTTGAATTGGTTTCATGAGTGGGTAGATCGATTTTAAAAACCTGTGCGATTTTTCCGATCAGGGAGTTTAATCATCGGCAGCACTTTCATCTTTGATTACGAAGCGAGCTTGCAGTTTCGCCACCTGACGAGCAAGACCCGCCGCTTCCACGCTGCGAAGAACTTCTGGGAAATTCTTATAAGCATCTGGTGCTTCATCGATAGGATATTTACGACAGTTAGTGAGTATGTCAGATGCATCGAAATCGGCATCTACCGATTTCTGGTCGAGAGTGCGTGCGGCATGCTTGCGCCCCATCGAACGTCCGGCACCGTGATTTACGGACCATGCCGTGCGCTCGGCTCCGCCTTCTGCAACCATGACGACAGAACCGTCGCGCGGATTTCCCGGAAGCAAGATCGGATGACCTGTCTCGGCAAAACGCGTTCCTGCGAGTGAAAAGTGACCACCGGGAATAGCACGCGTGGCACCTTTGCGATGAACCCACGCCTTTTTCCCAGCGACGATTTCTTCACGCGCGATGTTGTGCGAGATGAAATACACGAGCTGACCTTATGCCTCAGGCAGAATTTCTTGGAATGCTTCTAACACTAGCGCGTTGATCAAGAGGTGGTTCACGGTCGCAAAGTTGGCACCGATGGACATGTCATTGATATAGGCATCCGCCTCAGGAGTTCCAAGCGGGGCGTAAACCAACTGCTTATCACCTGCTGGAAATGGGATGACCCAGTCACGAAATTTTTTCTCCAAATCCTTGAACTGCCCTTGGGCTAGAAGGTTGCCAAGTCCACGCGATCCGCAATGGCTGAGGAAAGAAACGTGACCATCTTTAAGTCCAAAGACTTCGGCTGCTTGCCGGGCGGATGGCCTGTCGATGACGCGTGTGATTTCGCACTCACCAAAGTGGTTTCCCCCGCCGTAAGAGCCGAGTTGACCGACCTTGTCGTTGAAATTTTTCACCCGACCGGATTCGAGGATGAAATCAAGTCGGCTACGAAGTGCGTCGTAGGTTCCATCGTGTCCACGGTGGGTCGAGTCTTCGCAACGGTCCGCCCACTCAGACGGGATGCCGAGAGCTTCACAGACACGCTCGGTGGCACCTTCAGTCACCGCGAGGACACCCAGATCACGACCTACGTTACGGCTTTTTTTGGCAGAACGTTGACCACGGCCAGCACCTGTTGGTGTGCGTTCGACGATTGCATTTATCAGAGCACGGCGCGTCTGCTTGTCGAGAATCGCATCTTCTGGAATAGCGAGCTGCAACAGAGACATCGAGCACTTGATATCCACTCCAACGGGTCCCGGATAAATGTGGGTGGGAGAGACCATGACGCAGCCGACTGGCGCGCCATATCCGGCGTGAGCGTCTGGATTTAAGATGAGATCAGTGACGCCCGGAGCCATGCGCGAGTTGATCGCCTGTTGAAGGCACATCTCATCGAAGTTGTCGCGGATGGCGTCTGTTCCGACGACGGTGATGGGTTTGCCGGAGTCATCTGGCAGCGGAATGAAGCCGAGAGCTTCGTCAGTTTTGTGAATAGTGTTCATAAGAGGTGTTTCAAAAATTTTAATAAGTGGTAGTAGCCAAAAATCGCGGCCAATGGGACCGAGCACAGAAACGCGGCCAAAAGCCAAATTAGGAGATAATGTTTCCAACTTTGATTCAAAGGCTGCTCCTCTAGGAGTTCATCGAGTACAACTATTTCGATTCCTGTTTCGCCGTTTCCTATCAATTCAGACTGTTTTCCCTCCACGAGGACCCGATCAATAGCATCACGTAGCTGGGTCAATCCGGATAGGTTTCCGGAAAGCGCTTGATCGTCTGGATCGATGTCCAAGCAAGGTTTTACATTCGAGTTATTCATTGTGGAAAAAGTTGGCGACAAGGTTATGAAAAGACAATTTCCACTGCTCTACCGCTGAGCTACCCGCTTGCGCGGGGTCGGATTCGAACCGACGACCTATGGGATCCATGTAGTCTTTCTTGCATTCGCGGAAAAGTGACGCTGACAAGTGTTAGTGAGACTTGCGGGAATTGAACCCGCTGGTTCCGATGTAGTCTCGCTGGCATTCAGCGTAGAAAAGTAGAACCGCGACAAGGAATCGGAAGACTTTTTCATGGCTCTACCACTGAGCTACCTTGCTCACGCAAGGGCCGGGATCGAACCGGCGACAAATGTATTCTTCCATGCATTCGCGGATAATGATATTGCCAGCGCGGCGGCGAGTGGGAGTGAAACGTTTTGGTTCGGTTGGTAACGATGTAGTTTCACAAGCATCCGCCGTGCTGGCAGATTTTTCAGGCGGTTTTCATGTGTTTGGCTAAGGGTTGAAGTTTGATTTGATTGATCCAGTGATCGGTTCCATCAGCACCGGCGGCGAAGCTGGCGATGAGGTCAAAGACGGTGTCGCTGAAGCCGCCAACGTTGAGGATGTCCTTGCGGTTGATCGCTTGCGTGGTGGTGTTAGGAGTGATGTCGATGCAAACGAGGCGGGCCTTTGGGTTGCGGGTCTTGAGCTTGTCCCATTCGACCATCATCGCAGTTCCACGATGGGCTTTGGGATCAGCCCATGATTCATTATCGGAGATGAAGATGACTAAATCAGGAGTCGCTTTTTCATCGTTGAGCTTTGCCAGAGGTGCCGAGCAATTCGTTCCGCCACCGCCAATTTTTGCGAGCGCAGTAGCGTTGGTCATGACTGAATCGCGGGGATTGAGTTTGATATCGACGACATGGCACTCAAAAGGCAGGACATTTCCATTCCGGTTTTTCCGAAGAATTGCAGCAGTGACAAGAGCCGCGACATCAATGCAACGGACTTTCGTGCTAGCACCTTTGCGATAGCCAGTGACAGGCGATTGCATGGACCCTGAGACATCCGGGCAAATCACGACATTCCCGCTGATTTCAGGAACATTGCTTATGGCGGATTCCATCGAGTCTTGTAGTGCATTTTGTATTTCCAGTGGCACTTCTTCATTAGCATTCAGGAATGCAACAAGGAGTTGATAAGGAAATACGCGTGCACGCCGAATTTGATCAGGATCTGCTAGGCGGGCTGCAATAATTTTGACCATCTCCGCATCTTGGAAAACGCCGTGGCGAGCGAAGGTGTTGAGATTCATTCGTGTGGTTTGCCACGAAGCGTTCGCAGCAATGGCAGACCATTCCGTCTCTCCCAAATCTTGCGCGGTGAGCATTTGAAAAGGCACATCTGGAATCACACCTTCATGGGAAATTTTCCATGCCTCGTATGACTGCAAAGTTTCTGGCAATGCGGCGGCATCCCATGGTTTCCCAATCAACCATGCGTAGAAGGCTTGCCGTGTGGCGTCGGTAGGACGCGGGTGCACCATTTTCACAACATCTGCTAGAGACGGATTGTTGCCGATGCTCACTTGGATGAGCTGACGTTCTGTGGCGCGCTCGAGCCATTGGCGGACGAGGCGTTTTGGAGCGGAGCCGAGTGACTTTCGACCCGTCACGCCGGAGCGGAGAATCTGAACGAAGTTGCGGAGCATTTTCCCGTTGTCGATGACTTGAGGGAAGACCTCGATGAGGCGGTCCATGTCACGTGTGGCTAGGACGGCGCAAAGCAAGGCAGGCATGTCTTTCATGTGTCCTTTCTGGCGGGCGTATAGCGCGGTCTGGGCGAGAAAATCGGCGTCCACTTGCTGGGCGAGATCGAGCACACGGTCGAGCTGCGTTTCTGCGGTCGCATAGAAC
>JBGSLX010000198.1:0-12810 GCA_041740475.1 Akkermansiaceae bacterium
ATTTCTTCGGGCAGGCCTTTCGTTTCTCTGCCGAAAACGAGGTAATCGCCCGGCGAGAAACGTGCTGACCACGGCGAATGAGTCGCTTTGGTGCTGAGATACCAGAAAGTCGCGGAAATTTCTGCCGCTGCCTGAAGTTCCGCCAATGAGCTCCAGACATGAAGTTTCACGTCCTGCCAGTAATCCAGACCCGTCCGGCGCACGTGTTTGTCATCGAGGGAAAATCCGAGTGGCTCGATCAGGTGCAGCGTCGCTTCCGTGGCCAGCGCGAGCCGACCTGCCGCCCCCGCATTGTGCGGAATTTCTGGTTCGAGCAAAACAATGTGAAACATAAGTTCGGCTTCAGAAGCGGTCCCTGCGGCGCGCCAGTGTGATGGAAAGTCCAAGTGCGCCGATGAAGATCAGGTAACACGCGAGTAGCTCCAGATAGCTGCGACAGATTTTCGGGATTTCCGGCGAAAACGCTTCGCCCAAAGACGCCTTCCAGAAAGCGGTCGTGCCGATCACGCGATTGAACACATAAATAATCAGCAAAGCCGCAGCGATCAACCCGGAGCTGGCATGTTGCCCAAGCGTGCCGACGAAATGCAGCATCACCCGCTGGTGTCTGAATGCCGTGCCAAGGGCAAATATAAGGATCGCTCCGATCACCCAAGACTCGGGAAACGGCCAGCCCAGAATGTCGGACACGAAATCTTCAATTTCACCGACGAAAGCCGCGATCAAACTCAGTGCCAACACCCGGCACACGGGCCGATGCGCACCAGCATGCGGTGCCGCGCCTAACATCACGGCGGCCGCAGCGGCCAAAAGCAGAGCCTGTAACAACTCCACCGTCCCGCGCCCAATCGGCACCGCTGGACCATTCGGCAGCCACGCAGGCAGCAAAATCGCGATGCTTCCAGCACAAATGAGAAGCACTCGTAGCAGCGTTCCCTTCAACGAAGGAGGAGTTCTTTGTAGTCTCGGCGGGACGCTGCTCATCGCCCCGTGGATTAAGGGTTTGGCCAGAATGATGCAAGGCTCGCCTATTTTCGCCGCTGGATACTGCGGTTAGTGATGTGAACAACCGAAATTTTCAAAATTCTTGCTTGCCGCAAGCATTACATTTCCCAGACTTTGCCCAGTAATCATCGAACTACCGCAACCCTAATGACTCATCATTACACACGCCGTCCTAATAAAGCTGTCTTCACCAGCCTTTTGACCCTAGCACTTACTAGCCCACTTCTGCTCGCTCAGGGAGCCGCACCAAAAGCCGATACCTTGTTGGATCGATGGGTGCTCGATGGTGGAGCGACGATGATATTCATTGGCCTGGCGGTAATCGCCTTCATTGCACTCGCTGTTTATAATTTCATGGCCCTGACCAAGGCCAAATACATCCCAAACGATCTCAAAGCTGCGCTGATGGATCACATGGCCAATTGCCGGGTTCGCTCCGCAATCGAACTAGCCGCCAGCCACCCGTCCTACCTTGGTCGCATGGTTGCTTATTCCTTTCCGAATATCGACGCCACTCGCCCCGAAGACTTGGGCCGCGATCAGGTGGAAGACGCCATGGCTGACTTCACGATCAACGAAAATCGCAAGACCATGACTTGGATCAACTACATCTCGGTCATCGCCCAAGCCTCACCGATGCTCGGACTGCTCGGCACGGTGATCGGTATGGTCAGCGCCTTCGGCACGCTCAAAGTCAGCGGCGGTGCGGACCCATCCCAGCTCGCGGGCGACATTTCTGTGGCCTTGCTCACCACGCTTTGGGGGCTGATCAATGCGATTCCCTGTATCATTGTTTTCTACATCCTCAAAAACCGCTTCGCGAACCTCGTCGCGGATGCCGTGCATAGCTGCGAAGAGCTGCTCAATGCGGCCATCGCTACCGTGAACGCGGACACTCTTTACGCCAAAATCCCAGAAGGCATCGCCGAGTAATTTTAAAATCGCGGGTGAGACATTCGCTGTCACCCATGCGAGTCGGCAAATCGAAAACCACTGCAATATGCCATCATCCAAGCTTCGCAATGCCAGCTCCGAGTCCGAATCGGAGTGCAAATTGGACATGTCGCCGATGATCGACATGGTGTTCTTGCTGTTGATTTTCTTCATCGTCAATGCCACCGCGATCATCGTGCAGACGGATCCTCAAGTCCGCCCACCAATCGCTGCCAACTCAAAGCGTCAAGAGGACGGAAGTGGCCGAATCGTCGTGAACGTGCGCGGCGATGGGACTTTTACGGCAGAGGATTTCAACACAGTCTTGCCGGGTGAAGATGAAATTTACGACATGGTCAAAAACATGAAGGAGCGCCACCAAGCGCTGGGTCTCGTTTCAAAACTCCACCTGCGTGGCGACAAAGAAGCGGTGTTTCGTCATGGCAGGACGGCAATTCGAAGCGCAGCCCGGGCCGGGGTCGATCAGGTCGTCTTTGGTGTGTTCGTTCGTGAACCCTGAAATCCCTAACCACAAACCCGCTCATGGCCCGCCACCGTAAATTCCAAGCCGATCCAGATGACAATCCGGAACTCGACATTTCTTCCCTCATCGACGTCTGCTTCCTGTTGCTGATCTATTTCCTAGTCACCTCCACCATCACACCTCGTGAGTCCGATCTTGGAATGGCCCTTCCGGCGGCCAATCCAGGCAGCGGTCAACCGGAAATTGAGCCGATGTTCATCCGCATCGAAGCCAACGGGGCGATCTTCACCGGCACAGGGACCTCGCAACAGCCCATGGACAGCGATCTCACGGTGCGCGAGTTGCCGCTCTTGCGCAGTCAGCTCGATCTATATGCCAGCGCCGCACGAGCTGCAAATTCCAACCCTCTCGTCCAAATTTACGCAGATGGCGAGGCTTCTCAGCAGCGTGTGATCGATGTGCTGAATGCGCTTGCCGGGGTGAACATCAACTCGGTCACCTTCACGGATTTGCTCAACTAGCAGTCACTGGAAGTTTTTTCAAAAAAACCTTAGATTTCCCCCTTGCAGGGGCGCATCAGCGTCGCTTTCGTCATTGAAGAATCTCCAGACGCTGAACTGGAGTTCATCACACAAATCCCATCAATTCCATGATTGCCCGCAGAACTTCCTTCGCACTGACCAGCGCATTGAGCGCAATTCCGATCATTCTCAGCGTTCCAGCACACGCAGCAGAGGCGGATCTTGGAGATTTAGTCAACAAATCCATACAAGCGATGAAGGCTGAAAAATGGGCTGAGGCGCTCGCTCTTGGCACCGAGGCAGTGGATAACTTCGGAGGCAATCAACCGTTGGTACTTCACGGTCCTAAATTTGGAGCCATCTACTATCGCAAGGGCATCTGTGAGATGAAACTTGGCAAGTGGGAAGACGCCATCAAATCCTTTGAAACGTGCTACCGTGGTTTCCCCAATCCCGAAAAAGCCCTGAAACGGGAAAATCCTTTCGAGAAATTGGCCTTGCTCAAGTGGGCCGAGGCCGCGTTTAGCGGTGGTGACTATGATCTTGCTCTCACTCAATATCAGAAATTTCTCAAAGAGCGCGACCCACAGCTCGATAATTACCCGCAGGGGGCCTTCCACATCGGCATGGCCATCACCAATTACAAGCTCGGTAAAATCCCAGAAGGCAACGAGCACTTGGAAATCGCCATCAACAACAAACTGCGCTTTCCAACACCCGATTCCGCGATCATTTCTGCATTCCAAGAGATGGTGCTCAGCGCCATCACCAAGCTCAACGAGCAAGTGATTCTGGATTTCATCGAGAAAAACCGCGGCGAAATCATCATTGATCCTTATTTGATGCATCGCTACACGCCGGTTTTCCTGAAACTTGCGGGAAATGCTGTGAATGCAGACATGGACCGAGCCGCCTTGGCGCTGTATCAGCTAGCTCCTTCCACAGACGCAGCGATTGATGACGTGCGCGCGCGACTCGATTCCCTTGGGCCGCTGCCGAGTGTCGCTGAGAGCGGGAGCACACTTGTCCGGGAGGAGCTCGATAAAGACCTAGCTGCACTGGAAGAGGCGCGTCGTGGAAAAAACGCCCCAGAGATGCTCCGGCTCGCCGCGACCTCTTACATTCACGAGAAAATGGGCAACGTTCGTGGCGCATATAGCGGTTACCTTTCGCTTGAAACCCACTACCCATCGGCTGAAAAGCGCGAGAACAACTTATTCAATCTAATCCGCACCAGCTCACTAGTCGGCAATACGGCAGACACGCAGAAGCATGCGCAGACATTTATCAAAACATTCCCCAACTCAGAGCACCTGCCGACAGTCCGGCGCATGATGCTCTCGGTTTTGTTCTTCGATGGAAAATATGAAGAGTGTATCGCAGCGGCCGCTCCACTGCTCGATAAGTTGAAGCCCGGTTCTGTCGAACATGACACCGCTCTGCATGTTTTGGGCGGTTCTTACTTTTACACGGGTCAATACAACAAAGCACAGCCGCTGCTCGATGAGCATGTTGAAAAATTCCCGGAAAGTCCCTTCGCGGTTTCGTCTGCCTATTTCCGCGCATCGAATCAATCGCGCCTGCAAAATTGGAGCAAAGCAGGTAGCCAGCTTGATGAATTCATCAAAAAATATCCAGACGCCTCATCCAACGTTTTCTTGTCCTACGCACTGTTGGACCGGGCGACGAGTTACTTCGGCCAAGAACAAATTGAACCCGCGCTGGAAACTATCGCACGCATTGTCCGTGAGTTCCCCACTTCTAACGTCATCGGGCAAGCTTACCTTTTACGCGGCTCCATTGAGCAATCACTCGAAAACTCCGAGCGCTCGGAACAAGCATTTCTCTCGGCACTGCAAGCCGCTGAGAAGCTCAATCAACCGGGAGTCGCCGCTGAGGCTCTGTACTCACTGGTGGTATTGATTGGTCAACCTGATAGCCCACGCCTCAAAGAAGCCGTCCCGTTAGCGGATCGTTTTTGGGATAAAAAAACGCAGCAACTGTCGCTGAAGTCACGCATGGCAGTGGCTCAATTTCCTGCTCTTAGTGCAGTTGACCGCGCTGAAGATGGCTTGAAGCGCCTTCGCGAGGTAGTGATCGAAATTGCCCGCCAGCCAGAAACTCCAGGCCTCGAACCACTCATCAATTCCTACACCGAGGCCTACCTCACGAAACACAGTCCAGAAGAACTCAAAGATCACTATTATAACTTTGAGGGCATTAGCGCCAATGACTTCGCCGCCCGCGCTTTGCTGCGAGTCGGCTTGATCAGCGTATTCGAAGAGCTGGCCAAGAAAACCCAAGAGGAAGATCGCCAGCGTGCCGCAAAAGCCACGGTTGCCGTTCTATTCCAGCAACTGAAATCCGACTTCGCGCTCAAAGACCTGACCAACTCCATCTTGGTTAAAGTCGGCGACTATCTTCGCTCAAACACTTCCACACCGCGTGAGGCGCTTCCCTACTACGACGAAGTCCTAGGCCGCGAAGACAAGTCGAAACGTTTTGGCGCTCTGCTCGGTCGCGCGGATGTCTTCGGCAATTCCGGAGTAGCTGCAGACTTACAGAAAGCACTTCAGGATTTCGAAGTGATTTACAATGAGTCCCAAGAAAAATCAGAGCGCGAGTTTTCGCTATTCCGGAAGATCGAGCTGCAAATCCAAAACAAGGAGCACGAAAAAGCCGCCGCATCGGCACTTCTCTACCTTGATCGCGAAAAGAGTGGTTTCACAAAATATTCGCCAGAAGTCGGACTGTTGCTCGCCAGAACTTATGACGAGCGCAAAATGGTCGATGAAGCCCTTGCCATGCTGATCAAGGTCTGGTCCGCGCACATGGGCAACATCAAGATTTCCGCTCCCGCCATGAAACGCTGGATGGAACTTTCTTGGCAGCGCAATACGGAACCCAATGATCCAGCCGTGCCATCAGATCGCCAAGGTGCCTACGAAGGCGGTGCTCGCTACATTGAACTAACTGGTCGGTTCAAAGATAAGATGATCGAAAGCGATCTTCTGCTCTGGCAAGAAGTCGAGCAGCTCGTGAAAACCTACGAAGCCAATCCGAACATCAAATCGATGGATAAGATTAAAGCAGAGAAGGAAGCCGCTCAAGGACGCAGATGATCCACCGCCACACGCAAGCCACCCTAACGACATCCTTCATGAAGACGATTCGACACACTGCCGCCGTGCTTGCTGCGCTGGCCTCCATTCTCACCGCGCAAACCCCTCAAGAGTCATTTCAAACGCCAGCGCTGCTTATCAAAGAGGACGGCACCATAGAAAAAGCGTGGCTTTTATCCGCCACAAAGTCCCAATTGACCTTTCGCGAAACTGCAGTCGCCACTGAAACCAAGAACGCGCGGTTGCTTGACTACAAATCCGTTTATTTGCCCGAACCGCGCGAATTCACGGAGGCAATCGATTTCCTACAAGCGCGCAAGTATCAGGAAGCCAAGGAGCGGTTTGTTCAGATTAAAGAACGTTTCAAGCCGATCTACGCCGTGGAAAACAATCCTGCCGCTCTGGCTGCATTCTACGAACTGGAAATTCTCCGCAAAATGGGCGATCTGGAAGGGCTTTCCAAATTGTTCCAGCAATTCGACAAATCACCACTCACTCGTGATACGCAGTTGCGCCAGCTCGAACTTTACGTGCTCTGGGACGCGGCCCGTGCGAAAGACTGGGCTGCATTAGATGGACTTGCCCGGGAACGCGCAAAGTCCCGCATGCCTGGTGATCAGCGCGCCCAAGTCGCTTATTTGCAAGGCCTAGCGCTCGAAGGACTGGATCGCAAAGACGAAGCGTTGTTCGCCTATAACTTGGCAATGATTGCAGATTCGGGTGCATCAGAAGACATCGCCCGGCAATCTGCGCTGCGAGTGCTGACCATTCTCAACGACAATCCAGAAGTGCAGCAAGCGATCAAGGTCTGGGGAACCAAGCAAGAAAACAAAAATAGCGCAGGTTTTTCCAAACTGACCGAAGCAGCAGTCATCGCCAAAATGTTCGAGCAATCACTCGGCGCAGGCACCTCACTGCCAGCGGACTTGAAAGGACTGACTAAATATCTCCCGAAGGAAGGAACGAATGGCGCACCTGCTGCACAGCCGAAAGAAGCTCCGACTGAAAAGCCCGCGCCGTGAGAACAACGAAAAGCTAGAAAAGCCTCGAAATAAGAATGAAGAATTGGCTCCCGGAACTCTAACTCAAGGGTGACTCGCCATTCCCCTTTAGCTCGCTCTTCTTTGGCCTATTTCGTCAATTTCGTTGTCTCAATATCTGAATCTAAGGATTCAGTTTCTCTCAAAAATCCGCTCGACCCTTCCGTGCCAGCCAGATGGGTTGCAAGCGAGTGCGTTTTGCGTTCGGCACAGCGGGGACATTGAACTCTGCCACATCAAAACCGCAACGCTGCAGGCGGCGGGTAAGATTCTCCACCGAGCGTGAGCCAGCAATGGCGAGCAATCCGCCTGCTTGTAGCGCCTCATACGCGGCGGGTAACCAGCGGCGGTCATACACCCATGGTCGCCCACCGGGACCAACTGGTGATGCGTCAAGGTGAAGCAGAATCGCATGCAGCGAGTCGGTGAGATCTCTAAAAGCCGACGGACCGCAATCGTTTTCTAGCTGAATACGTGGTTCGACGAGCAGTGGGCTTTCGGGCAAAAATTGACGGTGCCAATCCGCGAGTGCTGCAAGTGGTTCGGCCACAATGAGCGTCGCGCGTTTTTGTTTCAACTCAGCCGCAGCGGTAGCCAACGCATAACCCAGCCCTAGCCCAGCAAACCAAAGTTTCGGCTGGCGCACCGGGCGGAAGGGAGCGCAGGCGAAGCGCGCCAATTCCTCCTCTGCGGAGCGAGTGGCTGGCCCACAAATTTGTTGGCCGTGAATGACGAGGGATTTCCTACCGTCATGCTCTTGCAAGCTGAGCGTGCTGCCGTCCTCAAGCGGGCATTCTGCGAGGGTGATTCTCGGTTTCATATTGGCTCAGCTTTCTGGGTTACAGGCGCAGTGGACATAGAAAAACCCCGGCCAGTGGTGGCCGGGGTTGGGATTGGGTCTTGCACTTCAATCAAGGATCGCTCGGTTTCGATAAATCAGATGGCACCAAACATTACAGAGAGCCTTTGAGAGCAGAAGAGGGCTTGAAGCTTACGGACTTGGAAGCTGCGATTTGCATCGCTTCTCCGGTCTTCGGGTTGCGTCCGCTTCTTGCAGGGCGGGATTTCACTTCAAAAGTGCCAAATCCGACGATTTGCACTTTCTGATCATTCTTCACGCCAGCGGCGATAGAGGAGAGGACGGCTTCGAGGGCTTCATCTGCGGAGCGCTTGGTAGCGTCATTTCCGAGGGCGGCTTGGATGGCTTCAATAAGTTCTGCTTTGTTCATGGCGGAGGGACTATGTGCGGAGCGGTGATTCCCTTGGCAAGATAAAATCATGAGATTTTAGGCTTGTTGCAGGTGGGTTGCGTGAGCGGATTAGCTGGAATCGGTGAGTCAATGACACATTCATCAAAGCTCGGGCAAGCCGCTCTAAGTTGTAAAAATTTCAACATTAGAACTTGCTCCGCACCTTCGCATTATTAAAAACCGCGCGCCCGCTGCCACTGAGACACGAGAATGCGATCTATCACTTCCATCATTTCCGTTTTGCTGATTGGACTCACTATGCCTATCCAAGCAGCTGGGGATGGTCACCACGATCTGCCATTCAATGCTCCGGTTCTCCTCGACCTTGGTTTTTTCAAAGTAACCAATTCCATGTTAGCGATGTGGTTGGTCGCGGCGGTGATCATTTTGATCGCTCAACTCGCCACTCGTAAAATCACTTTAGTGCCTACCGGGCTGCAAAATTTGCTCGAAACTGTGGTGGAAGGTTTGCAGGACTTTCTGGCCACCATCATGGGAGCCAAACTCGCCAGAGAAACATTCTGGTTCTTCGGTTCCGTATTCATCTTCATTATCTGCGCGAACTGGATGGGACTGTTCCCAGGGGTAGGGACTGTTGGAATCAATCGGGTCGATGAAGCGGGCAAGATCGTTGAATGGGCTCCTTTTTTGCGCGGTGCGAATGCAGACATCAACATGACTCTTGGTCTGGCACTCGCCTTCTTCGGTGTCTGGATTTACTGGGCGGTCAAAGCCAATGGCCCAGGCGGTTTTCTAGCCCACATTTTCCTTTATCAGGGAGAGGGCAAGGGCTTCATCAAAATGATGCTGGTTGTGATTTTTTTCATGGTTGGTTTCTTGGAGGTGGTTTCCATCCTCATTCGCCCACTGACGCTGACATTCCGCCTTTATGGCAACATCTATGCCGGAGAAAGCTTGCTGGAACTGATGCTTTATATGGGTGGAAAATGGTTAGGTTGGCTGGCCGCTTTGCCATTTTATTTCCTCGAACTCATGGTTGGAGCCATCCAAGCCCTAGTTTTCACCCTTCTCACTGCCGTTTTCACCGCCCTCATGTGCACTCACGACGAAGAAGGCGACCACGGCCACTGACACTAATTTTGGAATCCGGACCGTGGCAAAGACTGCGGGGGCTTCCAAATCACTACAACATAACCAACACATCCCGCTACCATGACTGGAAACATCGCCATCGCCTGTGCCGCTCTCGGCGCGACATTCGCCCTCGGACTCATCGGCCTCAAAGCTTGCGAAGCCGTCGGCCGCAACCCTGGTGCCTCAGGCAAAGTGCTCGTGCAATCGCTGCTCGTCTCAGCCCTTGCGGAAGGTGCACTGATCATCACCATCCTGCTCGGCAGGTAATTCGCCATCTGCCGGAGAAGGCGGTATCTGCCGTCTTCTCCGGTGTTCCACTGCTTTTTTCTACCGCGCTACAATCCACTCCAATCTCACCATGGAAATGATCTTCTTCCTCGCCGAATCCGGTAGCGTCGCCGCCGAGCTTCAAGCTGTGGGCGAAAACCTCAAATCCCAGTTCGGCCTGCACGGCCAAATGCTCATCTCGCAGATCATTGGCTTTTTGGTGTTTGCATTTTGCCTTAAGAAATTTGCCTTCGGGCCGATCCAAGAAATGCTCGACCAGCGAAAATCGCGCATCGCTGAGGGAGAGGAAAAACTCAAACACATCGAGAAACAGCTCGCTGATTCTGAAGCGACCACCGCAGCAGCCATCGCCAAGGCCAACGAAGAGGCCGTTCGTTTGATCAACGAAGCGAAAGACGGCGCTCAGGTTTTCACGGAACAAAAAGCGCAGGAGGCCATCGCCCAAGCCAAAAACATTCTCGAAAAAGCCGAAGCCGCAGCCATCGCCGAACGCGACCGCATCAGCGCAGAGCTCAAGCGCGAGTTCGGACGTCTGGTCGCCTCGACCACGGCTCAGGTTACCGGCAAAATTCTCAATACGGATGACCAGAAGCGCATCAACGAGGATGCACTCGCCAGAGTCGAAGGCTGATTTTTCACGATTAATTTCACCCATGAAAATCTCCAAAGTCGCCGCTACCACCGCACGCCGCCTATTCGGGTTGTGCCAGACAGATGGGCGGCTGGATGACTCAAAGCTGCGGACGGTTTTCACGAGTCTGGTCGAATCAAAACCACGCGACTACCGCGCGATTCTTGCGGCACTCCAGCGGTTGACCCGACTGGAACTCGAACGCCGCAAGGTCACCATCGAAAGCGCGACGGAACTCGACGAACCCACTCGCCATCGCGTGCTCGACGGACTTGCACGCCAATACGGCCCCGACCTCGTTGCAGAATACCAGACCAACCCAGAACTTCTCGGAGGTCTGCGCATCCGCGTCGGCAACGATGTGTTCGATGGCAGCGTCAAAGGCCGTCTCGACCGCTTGGCCGCCGCATTCTGATCCTTCTCCACTTATAACTGACACACTGACACATTTCCCATGAGCAGCATTCTTCAGGAACTCGAACAACAAATCGCCGGAATCACCAGCTCGGTCGAAAAAACTAATGTCGGCACGGTCCGCCAAGTCGGCGATGGCGTCTGCAAGGTCGAAGGCCTCTCCGACGTCATGCTCAATGAGATGATCGACTTCGGCGGTGGTGTCACCGGCATGGCGCTCAACCTTGAAGAAAGCGAAGTCGGGGTCGTGCTACTCGGTGATTACGCCGCAGTGACCGAAGGCTCAGAATGCCGCACGACAGGCAAGTTGCTCTCCGTCCCAGTTGGTGAAGCTGTGCTCGGACGCGTCGTCAATGCCCTCGGCGAACCCGTTGATGGCAAAGGCCCCATCGCCGCCGCTGCTTTTTACCCGATGGAAAAAATCGCGCCTGGTATTATCAAGCGCAAGTCCGTCTCTGTGCCTGTCCAAACCGGGATTATGTCGATCGATGCGATGATTCCAGTCGGTCGCGGCCAGCGGGAGCTC
This sequence comes from Akkermansiaceae bacterium, assembly GCA_041740475.1. Lineage (GTDB taxonomy): Bacteria > Verrucomicrobiota > Verrucomicrobiia > Verrucomicrobiales > Akkermansiaceae > Luteolibacter. Next base: position 11,310 of record JBGSLX010000198.1, read on the forward strand.
ATCATCGGCGACCGCGCCACCGGTAAAACCACCATCGCGGTGGATACCATCATTTCCCAAGCACAGCAAAATAAGGCTGCTGAACAAGGCAAGCTGCTGAATCACAAGCCACTTTATTGCATCTACGTCGCCATCGGCCAGAAGCTCTCGAACGTCGCCCGCATCAACAAGATCCTCGAAGACGCCGGCGCGATGGAATACACCACCATCGTTTCCGCTTCGGCTTCGGATGCCGCAGCCATGCAGTATCTCGCGCCTTACGCCGGATGCGCCATCGCCGAATACTTCATGGATCAGGGCAAGGACTGCTTGATCGTGTTCGACGACCTTTCCAAGCACGCCGTCGCCTACCGCCAAGTATCGCTGATTTTGCGCCGTCCATCCGGTCGTGAGGCTTATCCGGGCGACGTTTTCTACCTTCACAGCCGCTTGCTTGAGCGCTCCGCTCGCCTTTCCGAAGCTGCGGGTGGTGGTTCGCTCACCGCGCTTCCGATCATCGAGACGCAGGCTGGCGACGTTTCCGCCTACATTCCAACCAACGTGATTTCCATCACCGACGGTCAGATTTATCTGGAAACCGACCTATTCTACCAAGGCATTCGCCCAGCGATTTCCGTCGGACTTTCGGTATCCCGCGTGGGTTCCGCTTGCCAGACCAAGACGATCAAGTCCGTCGCAGGCACCACCAAACTCGATCTTGCTCAATTCCGCGAGCTCCAAGCATTCGCGCAATTCGGATCGGACCTTGATGCCTCGACTAAGAAGAAACTGGATCGCGGAGCCCGCATCGTGGAGCTGTTCAAACAAAATCAATACAGCCCGCTGAGCATGGAGATGGAGTCCATCTACCTCTTCGCCATGCAAAATGGCTACTTCGATGATGTCGAAGTCAAAGAAGTCCGCCGCTGCCAAGCCGCCATGGGCGAGTTCTTCTCAACCCGCAAATCCGAGCTGCTCGACAAAATCCGCAACGAAAAGCCTGATCTCAAAAAGGACGCCACGATGGTCGGTGTCGTGAAACAGGCGATTGATGACTTTAAGAAATCATGGAAATGAGTTAATCGTTAGAAGTTATGGGTTATGTGCAACAGAGAGTCTTCCCCATAACAAATAACTCATAACCTTTTTACAATTTAACTATGGCCAACCTCCGCGACATCCGCCGCCGCATCAAATCGGTCAAAAACACCGCGCAAATCACCCGCGCGATGCAGCTCGTAGCTGCGGCAAAGATGAAAAAAGCGCAGGACCAAGCACTTGCGGGCCGTGATTATGCCGAGCACCTCACGCAGGTACTTTTCGACATTCGCAAGAACTTCAGCCAAGAATCTCACCCGTTTCTCGAACGTCGCGATGGAGGACGTGAGCTGGTGCTGGTCATTTCCACCGATAAAGGGCTTTGCGGACCGCTCAACACCAACCTTGCGCGTAAAATCAAGGCGCACACCTCGCCCAATGCTGACTTCGTCACGGTGGGCCGTAAACTTCGCATCCTCTGCGA
>JBGSLX010000199.1:0-4739 GCA_041740475.1 Akkermansiaceae bacterium
GGGCTCGATGAGCCGCTCGGACAGAATTGCCAAATACAACCAGCTCCTCCGCATCGAAGAGGAACTCGGCGAAGATGCCGTTTACGGCGTCCACAAGCTGAAGGTGCTCCGATAAGCGCTAAAAGCCGATTTCCCATCACCAAACGACGGTCACCTCGTGTGTCCGCCGTTTTTTGCGTTTTCAACGCTTGTGCAGGACGTGTTTGACGAAAGTCATGCCCAGGCCTGCGGTGAAATAGCCGACGCCAGCGATGGCCACGGTATCGAATCCAACCAAGTGCAACAGCGCTCCGCTGAAGCCACCGATAAAAAATGAGCAGATCATCAGTGCTGGCACCGCGATTTTCCAATTCGGCACATCGTAGCCACGCAGGTGCATGCCAAGTGAGATGCCGAAGTCGGTAAACATTCCGGTCAGGTGAGTGGTTCGCAGGATCAGCCCTCGATAATGGCTGGCCAGTGCGTTTTGAAATCCGCAGCCCAAAGCCGCCAGGCCGATGCCGAGGATGGGATGCCGCCCCATCACGAAGGATGCCAGAAAAAGCAGGGTTCCAATCCCAGACAGGCTGCGACCATACGGGCGGGAAACGTCCAATGCCGGATGGTGGATCAATACGCCCGCCGCTAAGGCTCCCAAGAAAAAACAGCATGCCGCCACACCGACTTGGAACACATCTGGAAAAACATCCGGCGACCACTTCGCGAGATCGATGGTCAGCTTCGCGATGTCCCCGGTCAGGTGGCTCACCGAGGTGCCGCTGCGCAACACCAAGCCGGTGTTGGCAAACGACGCTCCAAAGGCGAGCGCACAGCCACCGGCGATAAGAAGGCGAGGGGATGTCATGAGATTGCCCGAGTGACCTTGCGACTGCGCAATCCCAGTTACCAGCTCCGTTTGTGAAACTGAATGCAGCCGGAGTGGCTCCCTGCGGGGGCCATATCCCGCAGCGGCGGCTTGAAGCCGCCTGTGTGGAATATGGCGCTTAGAAATCGCCACTCCGCTCCTTAAATATGGGCCTTACATCGTTGGTGGCGAGTAGGTGTAGCGGAAGAAGCTGTTTCCTGAGACTGCGACGGTGTGCTCGCAGCGGCCTGTGGCATCGGAGGTGATGGCGGCGACGTATGACCAGTCGATGAGATTGGTCGAACTTTGCAGGTTGTAGCTCAGTCCAGCCGCGGCTTGGCAGGCGATGGTCACGGTGCCGTTGTCGTGCGGCATGATTTCCACCGCATCTTGGGGCAGCACGATCAGGGCGAGTTGCTGGTTTGCATCAAAAGGATCTGACCACTTTTCATCGGTGTAAACTGCGGTGCCGGTGAGCGTGCGGAGGAAGGCAGCGAGGTCCGTTTTCTGCTGCGCGGAAAGATTGAGATCCTGCACGTTTCCGCCGGGGCGTCTCAATCGGCGGTCGAGGTTGTTATTGTCGGCTGGGATTGCGTCGTAATGGTCGATGACTTCTGCGAGTGTGGCGAATCCGCCATCGTGCATGAAGGCGCCGTTCGATTGGCCGCCGGGACCGACGAGATCGCGCAGGCTGGGCGAGCGAGTGTTGGTGAGGTCCGTGCCACCGCCGATGGCAGCGGTCACGCCGTTATTGCGGCTGTTCGGATCGATGGAAAATTCCGGCAGAGTGTGACAAGTGGCGCAGCCAGCACCTGTGGCAGGAGCGCCGGGAGCGGCTGGACCTGCGAGGAACAATTGTTTCCCTGCATTTTCGCTGGGGGTGAAATTCGGGAAAACAGCATTGTTTCCCCCCACTTGGGCGCGACCGATGTCGAACTTCGAGTCGAACGATTGGATGCTGCGCACAAACTGAGCGAGCGACTGCTGGACCCGCGCCTCGTTGATGGTGGCATCGCCAAAAGTCATCGCAAACAGCACGCGGTAGTCATCGATGGCGGAAAGTTTCGTCACCAAATCGGAAAATGAGGGATCGCCCGCAGTACCGCTGAAGCCCATTTCCACGTGGTCTTGGATCGGCTGGGTGGTTTGGTTTTCCAAGGTCGCCGCCCGTTCGTCCCAGAAAAAACGCGCTTCTTCCGAGAAGCGGGCGTTGATCAGCCGCATCGAGTGGCGGCCCGTGGTGCCGTTCACGCCCGTGCTGGCGGTGGCGGTATCGCCAAAAGCGCGCGACTGGACGTGGCAGGAAGAGCAGGAAATCGAGTCGTTACGCGAGAGGCGTTTGTCATAAAACAGCACGCGGCCAAGCGTCGCCCCTTCGTCAGTGATTTCGTTTCCGGCGGTGGTGTTGTCGCGGGAAATATAGGTCGGCACTGGCTGGTTCGCGTAGTTTGCCAAGCGAGTGAGATCGATTACGCCATCTCCTGCCATGGCAGAACATGGCATGGCGGTAAGCGCGATGAAGAAGCGGATGTGTGACGGTTTCATGGCATGGATCGAAGGGAATCGGCCCCGAAAGTAATGATCGGGGCGGAGTTTTGCGGTTTTTCTAAGATCAGAAATAGAGACAACGAAATCGACGAAATTGGCGAAAGAAGAATGAGTTGGAGAAGAATGGCGACTCACCCCTTTTGGTGAGTCTCTTCAATCGGTTTCCTCATTCTTCTTTCGAGGCTTTTCGATTTTTTCGTTGTTCCCATCGATGTTTATTCGGCGGCTTCTGGTTGTTCGGGTTCACCTTCGGGCTTGCCACCGGGTGGACGGCCACCACCGCGCGGCGGACGGCCTTCGGGATGTAGCTCCTCACGGGTCAATTCGCCGTCGCTATTCTTGTCGAGCTGCAACAGCGCGTCCGGCGCGTTTTCAATTTCCTCGGCGGAAATGACACCGTCACGTTCGGCATCGAGCACTGCGATAATCGGAGGTGGGCGATGGCCACGAGGTTCTTTGGGCTCGCGAGCGGTGGCGATGGAACCCGCCAGCAAGGCGAGACTGAGGTGGATGATTGTGGTTTTCATGATTTTTTTCTTGGTTTGATCGCCCCCGGACTGCCCGGAAACTGAGGTGATTCAAGCCGCCGTGTGTGAACTCCGTGTGTGGAGATGCATCAAAAGTGTAAAGATTTGGTAAAAGCGGTGGGCGTGATCGGTGAAAGCCTGCTAGTCACCTACGCATCATGGAAATTTCTGCCAAGCCACGGCTTCTCGTGGTGGATGACGACCGCAAGCTCGCCGCGCTGATCCGCGAGTATCTCGGGCCGATGGGCTACGAGGTCGAGCTGCGTCACAATGGCCCGGACGGCCTCGCGGAGGCGCTCGCCGCACCGTATGAGGCGGTCATTTTGGATGTGATGATGCCGGGCATGGACGGCTTCGCGGTGCTGCGTGAACTGCGGAAAAAATCCGATGTTCCGGTGCTGATGCTCACCGCGCTCGGCGATGAGGCGGACCGCATCGTGGGGCTGGAACTCGGGGCCGATGACTACTTACCGAAGACCTTTTCCTCGCGTGAGCTGCTCGCCCGGTTGCGTGCTGTGACTCGCCGCACCCGGCTGCGCCCTGACGCTGAGGCTCCGCGCGAACTTGCCGCCGGGCCGCTGCATCTGTGCGAGGAAACCCACACCGCCGTGCTCGATGGCGCGCCGCTGGATTTGACCACACTGGAATTCGCCATTCTCACCTCGCTGCTCAAATCCCAGGGCCGCGTGAAAACCCGCGAGCGGCTCATCGAAGAAGTCTCGGAGCGCCGTTTCGATGTGTATGACCGCTCAATCGACGTCCACGTCTCGTCCTTGCGCAAGAAACTCGGCGACGACGCGAAGAACCCACGTTTCATCCACACCATTCGCGGCATCGGCTACACACTGCGCGAGCCCGAGCCGCCGACTCTCCAGACATCATGAAACGCGCACTGCATTTTCCGCTGCTCGCGCGCGTGCTGGCTTGGTTGGTGCTGCACCTGCTGCTTCTCGGGTTGTCGTTTTTTCTCTTCGTGCGCTGGCAGCTTGGACTGGGGCTCGACTCGCTGCTCAGCGGATCAGCGGGGGATCGGCTCACGGCTTTTGGCGATACCGTGCTGCCGCAAATGATCGGCAAATCACCGGCACAGTGGAACGAAGCGATCCAACCACTGGCGCAGGAAAAACGAGTGACTGCTGCCGTCTTCGATCCGCGCGAGAACCACGCATTTCCGCGCCCGATTCCCCCGAACGTGGTCAAGCGCGCTCGCGAGTCGCTTCCTCCGCTGCGTGGCGAGCACGGCCGACCGCCACCGCCAGAATTCCGCGATCATCCGCCACCACCACCGCGCCGCGATGATGAGCCATCCGCCGAACAACCTCAAAGTCGTCCGTTGTTTCTGATGCGCGGCGACGACGGCGGATACTGGGCAGGCGTTTTGCTCCAGCTCCCGCCGCTGCGTGGCAAACCGAATCGGCCAGTCGTTTTGCTGCTGCACGCGAATCGGCTCGATGGCTCGGGGATGTTTTTCAATTTCAAACCCTGGCTCTGGGGTGGCATCGCGGTGCTCGCCCTGAGCCTCGCGTTTTGGACGCCGTTCGTCTGGAGCATCACGCGCTATCTGCGTCACCTGACGACTGCTGCGGACTCCATCGCAGCCGGGCGTTTCCAAGTTTCCCTGCCCACACGCGGCCATGACGAACTCGGAAATCTCGGGCGCTCCGTGGAATCGATGGCGTCCCGGCTCGATCACCTGATTGCTGGACAAAAACGCTTCCTCGGCGACGCCGCGCACGAACTCTGCGCCCCACTCGCCCGCATCCGCACCGCGCTTGGCATTTTGGAAACGCGGCTGGCCGACTCGGATTCCACGCTGCTCG
>JBGSLX010000200.1:0-6477 GCA_041740475.1 Akkermansiaceae bacterium
TCGGGCAGGGAAATGATCCGTGGACGCTCGTCGTACGCTGCGCTGCGAAAGCCGCCTTCGAGGCCACCTGCCCGCGCAGCACACCGCGCCAGCTCCAGGCCTACGCCGCTGGCCTCAAGCAATTTTCTTCAAGACCCAAGAAAACCTCACCCCAAGCCACCGCCACGCCATGACCACGCAAGACTATCCTGATAATACCGCTTTCGTCGCCGAGCTCTGCGGCTTGCTGACAGATCGCGGCCTCATCGCCAATCTCCGCAAGTGGTGGAGCCCCACCACCCGCCACTACGCCTACCCCATCCTCGGTCGCCTCCGTGCTTTGAAAGACGAGCGCATGAACGGCAAGATCCTCTGCGCCGCGGCCTTTGCCGTTCATGCGCTCGGTGGGAAATCTCCACATGTCGCCAACCAGACCTCCCTCGGCACTGCCGTGCTCGCTTTGGCGGGCGGCAGCCCAAAAGCCGCTGGCTTCGATTCTATGGAACACCACTTCCGCCGCTTGCTCGCTGCAGAGTCGCTGGACGATCTCAAACCGCAGCTCCATCGCTTGGTGAAACGCCTCGGCAACGAGGGCATTTCCCTCGATTACGCCCGCTTGCTCAGCGATTTACGGCAGTTCGAGAATTACACAGAGCGCATCAAAACCGAGTGGGCCAAAGATTTCTGGCAAGCCAATGAACCCGCAACCTCCGCCACTCCGCAAGCATGAGCCATTTCCTCACCAAGATCGAAATCGCCTACGAGACCGCCCACAAAATCGGCCTACACGATAGCTACTCTTGGCACCGCTGGGCGTGGGAAGCATTTCCAGACCGCCCCACGGCAGACCGCGATTTCCTCACTCGCCTTGATGAAACAGACACTGGCTTCCGCCTACTCATCCAATCCGCCGTGCCCGCCACAAGACCCGCTCAGTGCCCAGATGACGCTTATCAAACCAAGGAAATCCCACCACATTTTTTCCAGTACCCCGCCTACCGTTTTTCCCTGCTGGTCAACCCCACCGTCAAACGTGTCGTCCGCGATGCTGCTGGGAATCGCAAAAAGAATGGCCAGCGCGTCGCCATTTCCAAACGAGAGGAATTGCTCGCATGGATCGAGCGCAAGGCGCAGCAGCACGGGTTTTCCTTGGACGCAGAAAGTCTCCGCACCATCCCCCGGCCACGCCAATTCTTCCGCAAGAAATCCCAGAGTGACACCGCCTACCACCATGGCACCCACACCGCCACCGAGTTCGTGGGCATCCTCAAAGTCCGCGATCCCGCACTCTTCCAAGAATCCGTCACCCACGGCATCGGCTCCGCCAAAGCCTTCGGCTTCGGCATGCTTTGTCTCTCGCCGTTACCATGAACACCCAACCTCAACCTCCCGCGCGCAGGCTACTCCATCGGGCTAACGATCCGGATACCGTGATCCGCGATGCGGAAATTCCCTACAACTATGATCGAGATGCCGCCCTAGCAGCGGCCACTCGTCGTTTTTTCTCCCAGCTCTCAAATTCAGGAATGCCCCACTTGCTAGTCGGTGCACTCGCCATGCTCCAACACATCGACAGCCGCACCACTCGCGACATCGACCTCATACTGGCACTTGAGGACATCGAGAAACTTCCAAATTTCACACTCGAAGAACGCAACGAGTGGTTTGCTACCGGCACGTCCGGCCCCTTGCGCATCGACCTCCTTTTCACTGCCAATCCTTTTTTTGCAGGCATTATGGAACGTCATGCTGAGACCCGCCACCTCCATGATTTTCCAGTCCGCTGTGCCACCCCAGAAGGCATTATTTTACTCAAACTCTTCGCCCTGCCCTCTCTTTATCGTCAGGGTAACGTGGACCGCGCAGCTCTCTACGAGACCGATATTCTCCAGCTCCTCCATCACTATCCGGTATCCCATGAAGTGCTTCTGGAAAGTTTGACTCCCTTCATGCTCGGCTCAGATATTCGTGCTCTTCGCAGCGTCCTCCATGAAATCCACAACCGCCTCCATCGTCTCACGAACCACTCTGAAAACTGAACTCTGAAAACTAACACACTCCAATCTTATGAACCTCATCGAACTCCACATCCTCCAGTCCTTCCCCGTCTCCTGCCTCAACCGCGACGACGTCGGCTCGCCGAAATCGGCTATGTTCGGCGGCGTTCAGCGCGCCCGCATTTCCAGCCAAGCGCTCAAGCGGGCCATTCGGCTTCAAGCTCGCGAAGAACATCCCGGCAACTTCGAAGGAATCCGCAGCCGCTTTCTTCTCACGCCCTTCAAGGATGCGCTTCTCACACATGGCCTCGACGAGGAAAATGCAACCAAGCATGCGGCAACCTTGTGCGAGCTTTTTAGCACGCCCGACAAAAAGTCGCCCGACCAAGTCACCACCAGCGTTTTCCTTTCTCCCGCTGAGATTGACGCCATCGCCGCTGCCGTGGCCACTGGGGAAGAACCCAAAAAAGCGATTAAAAAAGCCGAGCGCTTGGATGCCGCAGACATTGCCCTATTTGGCAGGATGGTCGCCAATGACGCCACGTTGAATGTCGAAGGTGCCGCGATGTTTTCTCACGCGCTTTCGACCCACGTTTGCGCCAACGATGTGGATTTTTTCTCCTCTGTCGATGATCGGAAAACCGACGCTGAAGACGCCGGCGCCAGCATGATCGGCACTCTGGAATTTAACTCCGCCACCTACTACCGCTACGTCGGCATCAACCTCGACCTCCTTTTCGATGCCAAACACCTTGGCCCCATCGATGAGCCTGAACAGCGCGATCAAATCCTGCGCGCCTTCCTCAGTGCGTGCCTCACCTCCGTGCCCGGCGCTCGGAAAAACTCCATGAACGGCAGTACCCTCCCCGTGGAAGTGATCGGCATCCGCAAAGAAAAAGGCCAGCCGCTGCAACTCATCAATGCCTTCGAGAAGCCCGTGAAATCCAAAAGCACCGGCTACGCAGAACCCTCTATCAAAGCCATGATCGAGCACCTTGTCGCCCTCGAAGAAACATGGGGCAATCAGGGGAAAACCATCCAGCTCACCACCCTCCAGCCCGAGAACGGCAAATCGAAGCTCGACCTCTTCCTCGACGAGCTTCTCTCAAAATCTGAAATCTGAAATCCCCTATCCTCAATCCCCAATCTCCTATCAACCAGCACATGCCCACCCTCGCCTTCCTCATCGATAGCCCGCTGATGTCATGGGGCGCTTCCTCCCGTTTCAACCACCGCGAAACCGAAGCATTTCCCACCAAAAGCGCGCTCATCGGCGTGATCGCCGCCGCCATGGGAATTGACAAACACGCCCCCGAAGAAGCTGCGTTGTTGGCTCCACTCACTGCCCTCCAGCTCAGTGTGCTCCGCCTTGATCGCCACCCGGGCCGCATCCCCATTCGTCTCTCGGATTTCCACACCGTGGGCGGCGGATACGATGCCAAAGAATCTTCGTTCTCCCGCATGAGCATCCCGCGCAAGGCATCCGGCGGACCCAGCGCGAACGCCGTCATCACCCACCGCTCTTACCTCACCGAGGCTTGTTTCATCGCTCTCTGGGAAGGCTCAGAGGAAACCCTAGAGGCCATCGCCGCCGCCCTGCTTGATCCCAAGTGGGGCGTCTGGTTTGGCCGGAAAAATTGTATCCCCGCCTCGCCACTCACGCCCATCATCGCTGCCAGCCGCCGCCAAGCCCTTGCCACCCTTCTGCAAATACTCGGCAGAGACACTGCCATCATCGATTTCCTCCCCGGCCTCACCGAAGCCACCGGCCCCGGCGAATTTTACCCCATGGACCAGCCCATCTCCTTCGGCAGTCACCACGCTCCCGTCCCCCAGCCCTATCTCACCCGCCCCGTGCGCCGCATCACTCCGCTAGACTTTGAATGATTCCGCGTGCTTCATTTGGGCATCTTGCGCAAGGGACTGGGGATCACCACCCTGCGGGCGCAAGGCTTCCAAAACTTCGCCGCAGAATGCATAGCAGAACACTCTGGAAGCGTGTGATTCCCTACGGAATTTCTCCAAACCCGCACAAATGACCGCTTGCCTTCGGTGGCCATCCCGAAAGACTGAACTTGACCACGAGCCTCATGCACACGAGTTTCGTGTAATGAAAAACATCACTTTCAGTGCCAACGAGGAGACCATTGAGCTCGCACGCGAGGAAGCACGCAAACGCAAGACCTCCCTCAACATCCTGTTCCGCGAGTGGCTGGAAGACCTCGCCGCCCGCGAGGATCGACGTGATAACATCAAGCGCATCTTCGAAGATCTTGCAGCTCATGTCTCTCATGTTCCCAAACTCAGCCGCGACCAAATGAATGAACGCTGAGTTTTTTCTTGATTCCAATATTCTTCTTTACTGCTTCGACAAGGACGAGCCACGGAAGAAAAAGATCGCAGAAATGCTGGTGGATCAGGCTATCAGCCATGGCAAAGGAGTCATCAGCTACCAAGTTTGCCAAGAGTTTTGCAACGTCCTGATCCATAAAGCGAAGCACGACTTTCCACTAGAAAAACTCACTGCCTATTTGGACGCTGTGATATTCGGTCTTATCCGAGTCTATCCCTCACCAAAACTTTACCGCGAAGCTCTCCGCATCTACGAACACACCCAATACCGCTTTTACGACAGCCTCATTGTCGCCGCCGCTCTCGAATCAGGTGCCCCCATCCTCTACTCCGAGGATCTCCAGCACGACCGCCAGATCGGCCACCTCCGCATCGTCAATCCCTTCGTTCAGCAGATTTCTTCCTGAAAAATTGAACACTTAGGACTAGAAACTTCCCCCCATGCCCATCTTCGAGCGCCCACCCCTAGACACCCTCACTCCCGCGAAAGACCGCTGGACGCCCATTTATTTGGAGTACGGTCGCATTGAGGTGGATGACTCATCGATCAAATGGATCGGCTCAGATGGGCTAGTCACCCGCCTGCCCATCGCCACCGTTTCCGCGCTCATTCTCGGGCCAGGCACCACGGTGACCCACGCCGCCGTGAAGGCAGCCGCTCAGTGCAATTGTCCACTACTCTGGCTCGGCGAGGACGGCTTGCGCTTCTACGCCTACGGCATCACGCCCAATCACGACAACTCGATGGCTCGCATCCACGCCAGCGCATGGGCAAATCCTCGCTCGCGCAACGAAATCGCTCGCCGAATGTTTCTCCAGCGCTTCCCGCAAGCCTCCGTGCACGGCATCAACATCAAGCAACTCCGTGGCATGGAGGGAAAACGGGTGAAAGAAACCTACGCTGAGCTCGGCCGCAAATATGGCGTCACTTGGAAAGGACGCGATTACAATGCCGCAAATTGGCAGCTCGCCGATGGCATCAATCGCGCACTTTCCGCCTCTAATGCCTCGCTCTACGCACTCACCGCCGCCGTCTGCTGCTCGATGGGCTTTATCCCCCAACTCGGATTCGTCCATGCCGCCGGGACTCTGCCCTTCATTTATGACGCCGCAGATCTCTACAAACACGAAACTTCCTGGCCCGCCGCCTTTGAAGCCCTGTCCATAAATCCGAATGACGATGGCACGCTCGTACGCAAGATCCTCAAGCGAAACATCGAGGAATCCCGCATGCTCCGCCGCATGCCAGATGATCTAAAAAAACTCTTCCAAGGCCTCGGCGAGGATCCAGAAGACGCGCCAGACGACCACCCCCTCCAACCAAAGAGCTGAGCAGGGGTCAGGGGTCTGAAATCTCCAATCTCCAATCTCCAATCCCTCTTCGCTTGTGTCTTGTGTCTTCAAGTCTTGAGTCTCTCTCCATGACCGTCCTCGTTTGCAACGACGTCCCGCCCGCCATCCGCGGCCATCTCAAGCGCTGGTTCATCGAGCCCAGCCCCCAAGTCTTCGTTGGCACGCTCAATGTCCGCACCTTCCGGAAAGTCAAAGAATTCATCCTGCGCAATGCCTCCAAGGACTTTGGGATGCTCGTCATCACCTCCGCACCAAACTGCCAAGGCTACGAAATCGAGCGCATCGGCCCCACGGGCTTTTCCGGCAGAAAACCCATCGAACTCTCTGGCATACCGCTCATCGCCGAAAGCTGGGTCGATCCCGAAAACCGACCGTTTTAACCCATTTCTTACGCCTTGAACCGTGGCGGCGGTTTGTAACCGCCAAGCCCACTCATTTCGCCTTACAAACTCCACATATTCACAAGACCCACTTAGTATCAAAACGCCCTTCGTCGGATGCTCTTCACTCCACCGTCTCTATTTCCCATAAGGCGCGACTTTTTGTCACACCAAGGTTTTTGCTGGTTTCTACCTCTGCCGTCGCTGTAAGTCCTTCACCAAGCAGAGATTTCCCCACACCCGTGGGGATGGCCCGACTTTTTCCCAGCGAGAACGCCTGTCTATCCCGATTTCCCCACACCCGTGGGGATGGCCCGTGGTCGCACCGCCGCCACAGATGCCCGATCCGGATTTCCCCACACCCGTGGGGATGGCCCGGTGAAACTGCTGGATAGGCTGGCCCGAATGCGGATTTC
>JBGSLX010000201.1:0-2734 GCA_041740475.1 Akkermansiaceae bacterium
GTGCTGCCACCCACCAGCACCACCGCCTGCAAGTCCTGCGGAGTGAGCGCCGCGTCAGCCAACGCCTTGCGGCAATGGCGCAGCGTTTTGGCGATCCATGGCGCGGCGATGGCATCGAGTTCGGCGCGTGTCAGCTTTTCCTCGATGCTGTTGAGCCCATCAAAAAACGGCAGGCGAAATACCGACTCCTCTTGCTCTGTTAGCGCTCGTTTCGCTCGCTCGGCCTCTTCCAGACAGCGCACCCGCAGCGTGTCCGCCATCATGCCGATGCCTGCCCGCTCTTCTATCCAGCGCAAAATGAGCGAGTCCAGATCGTCGCCACCGAGCTGTGTATCACCGTGCGTCGCGATCACTTGAAACACACCGTCGCGGATTTCGAGAATCGAAAGGTCAAACGTGCCACCGCCGAGATCATAGACGGCCACGCGCGATTGCTCGCCCAAGCGATCCAGACCGTATGCGAGAGCCGCAGCAGTCGGCTCGTTAAGAATTCGCACCACTTCCAAGCCGGCAAGTTCGCCCGCGCGCTTGGTCGCGCTGCGTTGCGCGTCATGGAAAAATGCCGGCACGGTAATCACCGCCTTGGTGATCTGCGTATCCATCCGCCACTCGGCGATACGTTTCATCTCTCGCAAAATTTCCGCGCTGATCTCTTCCGGCGATTTTCCGAGGATGCGCGGCATGCCGTCGCCACCAGTTTCCACCGGCAAAGAGAATGGCTCATCCATTTCCTCAACACGGCGGCCCATGAGACGTTTGATGCTGGTGACCACGCGATCAGGCTCCATTGCACGACGGCGCAGGGCTTTTTCGCCGATTTCCACCTCGCCGTTTTTGCCAATCCAGACTGCGCTCGGGGTGATGCGTCTGCCCTCTTCATTGGCCAAAAGAATCGGAAACCCAGAATCCACCACACCCACTGCCGAGTTGGTGGTTCCTAAGTCGATGCCTAAAATGATTTCGCTCATGCCAGTGCCACCTTCACGACCGCCACTCACGGCGTCAACGCTCAGTGAACGGATAAAATAGGATCAGTCGCGTTAGAGCACCCGACACTCAAAAAATTGGCTCGTCATGCAGTGTGAGATGAGTGGAAATTCGGAACGTGATTCACCCGACTGCTATCGTTTCGCCGCTCGCCAAAATTGGAAACAATGTCCGCATCGGGCCGTTCTGCGTGGTAGGCGCAAACGTCGAACTCGGAGATGAGAGCGTTCTTCACTCGCATGTGGTGATCGAAGGGCATTCAAAATTCGGGCGCGGCAACGAGTTTTTCCCGTTCTCAGCGATTGGCGGGAAAACGCAAGATTTGAAATACCTCGGCGAGCCGACCTTTCTGGAAGTCGGCGATCACAATGTGTTCCGGGAAAATGTGACCGTGCATCGCGGCACTCGGGAGAATCTTCCAACACGGATCGGCTCGCACAATTTGCTGCTTTGTTATGCGCACGTTGCGCACGATTGCCAGCTCGGTGATCACATCATTCTCTCTAACTCCGTCGGACTGGCTGGTCACATCGTGGTGGACGACTACGCGATCATTTCGGGCTTTGCTGCGGCGCATCAATTCTGCCGAATCGGCAAACATTCGATTATCGGCGGTTTGTCCAAGGTGGTGCAGGACGTGCCTCCTTACATGATCGTCGATGGCCATCCCGCAACCACTCGCGGTGTGAATCTGGTAGGCCTACAGCGGCGTGGATTTTCAGAAGATGACATTAAAGCACTGAAGTCCGCTTACAAAAAATTGTTCCTGAAAAAAGACGGCAATCTTTCAAATTCTATCAGCTCTCTCAAGGCGACCGCCGCTGCGGATACGCCACAAGTCGCGCATTTGATCCATTTTATCGAGAGTTCGGAGCGCGGTGTGACGCGGTGATTTTTCGATCTCAAAACACCGGCAAACTGGCGATGATGTCGCGCAGTCGCTGGGATGTGCCGTGAGTGGCACACCAGTTTTCGATGTATGGCATATCGAGGGTTTCGGGGCCCTGAACAGCGAGCACGTCGCGAGCGTCATCAAGATCCTTCGAGCGCCCCCAGCGGATTTTTTGGACGATGACGTCCTCAGCGGTGGGTAGCCAGATTTCGCGATCTAGCAGCGGAACATAGCGCCGCTCGCGTCTTGAAAACTCAGTCAGTACAAATGGGTCGTCGAACATTTCAAACAGCTCGACCTTGAATGGAGGTGCGCTTAACGATGTTCCGACATATCGACGTCCCCAAGTAATGGTATCAAACTGAGCTTGTGCTTCGAATTCGATGACATCTTCCAATGCGGGAATCAGTTTTTGAATTCCACGCATGGCATCCAGAGAGACGAGCAAATCGATGTCTTTTGTGGCACGCGGAATTCCGTAAGTGCCTGCCGCGATGGCTCCCACAGCCATGTACTCCACATCGCAGGATTCTGCCCTGTCAAAAATCGCGATCGCAAGCTGGATGAGGTTCAAGGCTTCGTGGGAGAATAAAAACCATGGTCATGGGCTCGTGCCAGACGTTTAAGGCCACGGCGAACTTCCAACCAAGCTTCCCCGGGATCTTTACTACCGATTCGATGCATCGCACCTGCGTGCATCATTCCAAGCTGGAACTCAGACAACTCAAAAACATTCTCAAAGCGTTCTTCCGGCGTCATCGCGCGGGCGCGCAGAACTTTTTCTCGATAAATCGAGTCCTGAAGGTCCTTGAGCGCTGTGGGATGATCGTGCGGATTGGCCATTGCGCGAGAGCT
>JBGSLX010000202.1:0-7575 GCA_041740475.1 Akkermansiaceae bacterium
TTCTCGATACGCCACCTGATCCAGCGTGCCATCTTCATGACATGGAATGACTTTGAGCGTGGCTCCGGTGCGCTGGCACAGCATCTGCCAAGGAACGATGTTCGAGTGATGCTCAAGCGCCGAAATGAGCACCACATCACCCGTTCGGATCCTCCCTGAAATACTCAGGATGTCGGCTACCAAGTTAATGCCAGCGGTAGTGCCAGGCGTAAAAATCACCTCATCACTGGAAGCGGCCCTGATGAAGCTGGCCACCGTGGTCCGCGCTTTCTCGAATGCCTCGGTCGCTGCACGAGCGAGATGGTGAGTGCCGCGGTGGATGTTCGCATTGACTGCCTCGTAATAATGCCGAGATGCCCACAACACCGCCATCGGCTTCTGGGTGGTGGCGGCATTATCCAGATAAACCAATCTGCGGCCATTCACCGAGTGATCGAGAATGGGAAAATCTGAGATGATTGCCTCGGTATCTAACATTTGAGAAAACGTCGCTTACTATCGCTGACGCAGGGTGTCCCATGCTCGAGTCCGCCGCAATGGCGAAAAATGCTCATTCATTCAAAAGTTCGGCAAAGCTATCCTTGCCGAAAACAGCCGACTTCGATAACTCAGGCATCCATGAGCGATTGGTTTTACGCAAAAAGCGGTCAACAAGCTGGACCGGTAAGTTTCGAGCAACTCCGAGATTTAGCCCGCAGTGGCGGACTCAATCCAGAAAGTGACCTCGCATGGACATCTGGCATGAAGGATTGGCAGCCGTCTGGCCGGATTGACGGTTTGTTCATCTCTCCCTCACAGGAATTGGTCCCCAGCGCCGATCCGTCGAATCCTTATGCCGCTCCGCAAAGTTCTTGGACGGAACCGACGATGGCTAAAACCGGGGCCTTGCAGGAAATTGTGCCCGGCAGCGAGCCACTCGACGTCGGCGCATGCGTGAAACGCGGCTTTGAAATCACCAAGCGGAAATTTGGGATGATTCTCGCGCTTGGTTCGATCTATCTCGCCCTGACCTTTGGCGTCACCATGTTGATGGCGGCAATTGATCAAGCACTCGGCTGGGGGGGCGGCGCAAGCGCGGAGCAATCGGAAGATATATACAAAGCGATATCGAGCGAGATGGGCAGCCCGCTGTACGTCATCGTCACTCAACTCTTCTCGGTTTTCATGTCACTCGGCATCGTCCGCGTAGGTCTCAATGTCGTCTCTGGAAAGGAAGTATCTGTGGGGCAATTGTTTGGGGGAGGTCGCATGATCTTACCCGCCATCGGCGCAAGCATCATTTATTGGGCCATGATATTGGTGGGTTTTATTTGTTTCATCGTCCCTGGGATCTATCTCGCGCTGCGCTACAGCCAATTTTTGAATGCCATGGTGGATCGGAATATGGGGGTGCTTGAATCGCTCAAATACAGTTCGGCGATCACTGCGAACAGTCGGATGAGCCTTTTTGCACTCGGTTTTGTCTCATTTGGCATCGTCTTGCTCGGCATCTTAGCCCTAGTCGTGGGGCTGATCTTTGCCTACCCGCTCATCTGGATGACGTGGATGGTGGCGTTCCGTTGGTTGCAATATGGCAGTCGCTCGACTTTGGATCATCCCGGCACTCAACAGCCGATCCTGAGTAGCTTGTAACACTATCCGCCGCTTGCCCTCACCCGTCTGCCCGCTATCCTCTGCGGACTGATGTCTGACCCTTTCGTTCACCTCCACGTCCACACGGAATTTTCGCTGCTCGACGGCATGATCCGCACTGCCGACCTCGCGAAGCGCGCGGTGGAACTCGGCATGCCCGCCGTGGCAATGACGGATCACGGCAATCTTTACGGTGCGGTCGAGTTTTACCAAAATTGCAAAAAAGCCGGCGTAAAGCCGATATTTGGCTGCGAAATCTACCTCTCGCCGCAGTCGATGGAGGAGAAAAAGGATCTCGTCGGGCGCAATCGAGCTACCCACATGACGCTGCTCGCCGAGACCAACGAGGGTTGGAACAATCTCTCGAAATTGGTCTCCAAGGGCCATCTCGAAGGCCTGTATTACGGCAAACCGCGAGTGGATCGCGAGGCGCTGCGGCAGTATTCCAAAGGCATCATTTGCCTCACTGGCTGCATCTCCGGCCCGGTGAACGAGTGGCTGCTCGCGGGTGACGATCAAAAGGCCAGCGACACCCTCGCGGAGCTGGTGGAAATCTACGGAAAAACAAACGTCTATGTGGAAATCCACAACCACAACCTCGAACCGCAGCGCCGCATCACGCCATCGCTGATCCAGCTCGCGTCAGAGCACGGCCTCAAAGTCGTCGCCGCAAATGACGTGCATTTCCTGCATCGCAGCGATCACGAAGCGCACGACGTGATGATCTGCGTGGGCACCGGCCACTTGGTGATCGATGAAAACCGGATGCGCTACACCCCGGAAGTGCATTTTAAGACCTCGCAGGAAATGCGTGCGTTGTTTGCGGATGTCCCCGGAGCCTGTGATGCCACGCTGGAAATCGCCCAGCGCTGCAATGTGGAACTCAAGCTCGACGCTACTTCTTCTGAAAAATACCCGCAATTCGGCACACCCGATGGCTCGCCGCGCGAGGAATATCTGATGCGCGTTTGCATGGAAGGCCTGGTCAAACGCTACGGCGCGGAAAAAGCCGCCCGCCCGGACATCCTAGAACGCCTGAATTACGAGGCCGGAGTGATCAATCAGCTCGGTTTCGCCTCTTACTTCCTGATCACCGCAGACTTTATCCAGTGGGCGCGCGACCAAGATATCCCAGTCGGCCCCGGCCGTGGTTCTGCCGCTGGTTCGTTGGTCGCCTACGCGATGGGCATCACCGACATTTGCCCGCTGCAGTTCGGCTTGCTGTTCGAGCGATTCCTCAATCCCGAACGCGTCAGCCCGCCCGACGTCGATATCGACTTTTGCCAATCCCGCCGCGCCGAGGTGATCGATTACGTGCGCCAAAAATATGGCGAGCGCTCCGTTTCCCACATCATCACTTACGGCACCATGGGCGCAAAAAGCGTGGTCCGCGATGTGGCCCGCGTCATGGGCCTCTCCTACGGCGATGGCGACCGGCTCTCCAAACTCATTGATCCCAAGCCGGTCGAGAAAGAGGACAAGGCAAAATTCGGCTCCTCCATTCTTCGCCGCGAATTCGACAAAAACACCGAGCTGCGGGAAACCATCGAGAACTCCTCCACCTTCCAAGACCTCTGGCGGCACGCGCTCGCGCTCGAAGGACTCAACCGCAACGTCGGCATCCACGCAGCGGGCATCGTCATCGGCGACCGCGCACTCGATGAACACGTCCCACTCACGCGCGGCAACGAAGGCGAAGTCGTCACCCAGTATGACATGGGCGCTATCACCGAGATTGGCCTGCTGAAAATGGACTTTCTCGGCCTGCGCAACCTCACCGTCATCCACGAAGCGGTGCAGCACATCCGCAAGCAAAAGCCGGATTTTCAAATCGAGCAGGTGCCACTCGATGACCAGCCGACCTTCGACATCCTCAATCGCGGCGAGACGATGGGTGTGTTCCAGCTCGAATCCGGCGGCATGGTGGAAACTTGCCGCAAGTATCAGATCGAGAAAATCGACGACATCATCGACCTTCTCGCGCTCTACCGCCCCGGCGCGATGCAGTTCATCGACCAGATGATCGAGGTCAAAAAAGGCCGCAAGAAGGCGATGTATGAGCACCCGCTGCTCGAACGAGTCTGCGGCAACACCTACGGCGTGATGATTTACCAGGAGCAGGTGCAAAACGCCGCCAAACTTCTCGCCGGTTACACGCTAGGCGGAGCCGATCTGCTGCGCCGCGCGATGGGCAAGAAGGACCCGAAGAAGATGGCCGAAGAACGCGGCAAGTTTGTCGATGGCTGCGCCACCACCAACCAAATCGGGCCACAGCTCGCCGGGCAGATTTTCGATAAAATCGAGATGTTTGCCGGTTACGGCTTCAACAAATCTCACTCCGCGTGCTACGGCCACATTTCCTACTGGACGGCTTGGCTTAAGGCAAATCACCCGGTCGAGTTCATGGCCGCGCTGCTTTCCAACGAAATCCACAACACCGACAAAATCGGCGTTTTTGTCTCGGAGTGCCATCGCATGCGCATCGAAATCCTGCCGCCCGATCTCAACGCCTCGCAACTGCGCTTCGCCCCGGAATTCTCGATCAATGGCGTGAAAGGCATTCGCTACGGACTGGCCGCCATCAAGAATTGTGGCGAAGCCGCGATGGCCACCGCCGTCGCCGAGCGCACGGCCAACGGCAAGTTCGCCACCATCGAGGATTTTTCCAATCGTCTCGATTCCAAGGTGATCAACAAACGCATTTTGGAAAACCTCGTGAAAGCCGGTGCGCTCGATTGGACTGGCGAAACCCGCGCCGGAATGTTCCAGCGTCTGGAGCAAGTGGTCGCTTCGGCGTCCTCCGCCCAAAAAGACAAAGCTGCAGGTCAGGTGTCACTTTTTGATTCGATGGACTTCGCTGCCCCCGCCCCCAAGCAAGCCAGCGCCGCCACGCCAGCGGTCGAGGAATGGAGCAAGGACGACCGCCTCGCTCACGAGAAAGAACTGCTCGGCTTCTACGTCACCGGCCACCCGCTGGACAAGTTCCGCAGCGTGATCGATTCCGACCGCTACAAGCGCCTTGGTTTGCTGGAAGACTTGGATCTTTCCAACCCACGTGAGCGATTTTCCTTCGCGGGCATGATCCGCTCGCTGGAAACGCGCGTCACCAAAACCGGCAAACCATTTGGGATCATGATCCTCGAAGACTTCACCGGCAGTTCTGAAATCATGCTGTGGGGCGAAACGTTTAGCCCGGCCAAGGAAGCGGGCCTCTTGGAAGCGGGGAAAATCATCAAACTCAAGTGCGCCATCCAAGTGGACGACCGCACCGGCGGCCGACGCCTCACCGGCTATGAAGTCGCGGAACTCAAATCCAAACGCGGCACCGCCAGCCCCAAAGGCCCGCTCGAACTCATGCTCTGGACCACCCGCCACAGCGAAATGGACCTGCTGGAAATCCGCAGCGCTCTCGCCAAACACCCCGGCACTACGCCGGTGCTGCTCCATTTCCAAAACAGCGCGGGCCGACGCCTCACCGTCGCCGCAAACGAATCGTTCAATATCCAACGCAGCGCCGAGCTCGATGCCGCGCTAGATCGCTGGCTCGGGGATTGATCGGAATTTCTCGCTGCTCAAAGCGTCGCCGACTTCTTGAGCACGCCTATGTAGGGCAAATTCCGGTATTTTCCGCGATAATCCAGCCCGTAGCCTACCACAAACTCGTCGCCTATTTCAAAACCGACGTAGTCCACGCTGACTTCCTGCGCCCGTGTTTTGTGCTTCGCGAGAAGCACCGCCGCATGCACGACCACCGCTCCTTCTTCGGTCAACCTCGCTTTGACCGCTGCCAGCGTGCGGCCAGTGTCCAAGATGTCATCGAGCAGCAACACATGACGTCCCATCACCTCAGGAAAATGCCGATCCAGAAAATCCACCGTGCCCGAGCTTTCCAGCCCGCCATGGTAACTAGCTACATTCAGGCACTCCAACTCCAGCACGCGCGGCACTCGCCGCAATAAGTCAGCCGCAAAAACCAGCGCGCCTTTCAGCAAAATTACCACCACCAACGGCCCCGCCGGGAAATCCCGCTCAATCTCCGCCGCCATCGCCTCCAGCCGCTGTTGGATCAACTCCTCGTCGATCAAGATTCGTTCAATGTCATCAACCATGGTTGTGGCGTATCGGTCTTCCCCCACCAAGCCAAGCGCCAATCCGTCACCGAAAAGAGGGGCACGGGCGGCCCGCCCGTTTCTCCAATCTTCTACCCGTGACACCACCTCATTTCCTACTTCACGCATCACACGCAAACTAACAAAACCACCTTGCTTGAAAGCCACAATCACCAGCATCCCAGCCCACCCGGGCGCGCCGACGTCCCGTCGGCATCTTCCCTCACCCCCCGAAAAAAGATGGGGCACGCGCGGCAGCTCGGCTAAGCGCGCGCTCCTCTTCAATTTTTAGCTTACGCCGACATCAATACGGCGGGCAGCTTCAAAATCCTAGCGAATAAGTGTTAGACGGGCAGAGGCGGTGATCCATCCAGTCTGGTTTTACAACAAACTGCCTGTGAATAAGCAATACCACCGCCTCTGCGCAGAAGTCCGTAAGGTAATTGCCAACATGGAACAAGGTGGCAAGACACAGATTGAGATCGCGCATGCTATAGAGTTCAGTCAAAGTGTGATTAGCATGGAATTGTCTCGAAACTGTGGCGAACGTGATTATCGAACCGCACAAGCGTGAGCGTCATGCGCGTAGGCGGAAGAGCGCTAAAGAACGCGCCAAGGGTAATAGTTGGCAGAATCAAAGAGGCAGTCGATACCGGCGCGGTCCCAAACGTGGAGCAACTTTCGGCCTTTAGCGGCTCCTTGGCGCATAGTTTCGATGGTCTGCCGCTTGAGCGCACGCATTTCATGTTCTTTCTTGCGTTCGATCCGAGCTGAGACTGTTAGGTGACTCATTGCGTGAGTGCGCAGGTGCAGTGTGTATAGGTGTCCGGTTGCGTATTTGTTGGCGGCGACCCGCGTGGTTGTGAAATTGGGTAGAATTTAATGGGTGGCTTGCGATGCGGAGAAGGCACGTCATGACATGCAGCAGCGATGAAGTGACCATCACCCGCATATAAATCGAAGTCATTGAGGCATGCAAAAGAAGCAAACGCATCCGGTATGCAACGGCACATGTGTTTTCGGGAGTGAGCGAGAGCTTCGTCTAACATGCTCAGCCTTCGCTTACTTTTGACGCTTTCAAGGAGGGTGGAAACTCCGATCTCGGTATCGTGGAAGTCGGCAAGATTCTGGAGAAAATCGCGTCCGCTTTGAAATATGCCAAGACAACGACAGACACTTGCATCAAACCATGTTGATTCATCCCGCACAGACAGTCGCGGCCATGCTTTGCAAAGGGTAAAAACTCGAAAAATGGGTTTTAAAATTCATCTCTAATGATTGATTCGCAGTGAGTTGTGTAGGCCATAAAAAAATTTGGCCAAATACATTGGATACAAGCGCATAAGCACGGAAAGGTGCGAAATTTTCGCAGCAAGCACCGGAAAGCAATTTTCAAAGCCTAGCCAGGACGACTTGCTAGAGACGTCGCTAGCGGCTTCATACTGTCACACAGCGGTGTAAATTCACGCAATTTTGGACACCGTTGCTCGGCGACAGAAAACATCATGTCTGCGTCACCGACAAACATGGAGTCATCCTCAAGGAGTCAACCATCACCAACGACCGGGACGCTCTCACCCAGCTCTGCAAGGATCACCCGAATGCCGCTGTCGCACTCGAGGTGGGTGGCCACAGCCCGTGGATCAGCCGTTATCTTGCCCAAGGCGGGATGCGCGTCACAGTGGCCAATGCACGCAAGCTGCGCGCCATTTACCAGAATGATCGCAAGTGCGACCGCTTCGATGCCCAGATGCTCGCCAAACTGTTGCGTGCCGATAAAGACCTGCTCAGCCCGATCCAGCACGGCTCCGAGCAAGCCCAGAAAGACCTCGTC
>JBGSLX010000203.1:0-8068 GCA_041740475.1 Akkermansiaceae bacterium
TGAGAACTTCGGACGGGTGGTTGATCTTGCGGGTCCAGGACATGTCCGAGACGTGGATCATGCCGTCGATGCCTTCTTCCAGTTCCACAAACGCACCGTAAGCGGTGAGATTGCGGACAGGCCCCTTGATGGTGGCACCCACTGGGTAACGAAGCTCGATTTCATCCCATGGATTCAATTCAAGCTGGCGCACACCGAGGGAAATTTTCTGCTCCTCGATGGAAATACCGAGCACCACAGCTTTGATTTCTTGGCCGATCTCGAGCACGTCGCTCGGGCGCGTGATGCGTTTGACCCATGAAAGCTCGGAAACGTGGACGAGTCCTTCGACGCCTTTTTCGATTTCCACAAATGCACCGTATGGCAGCAGTTTGGTGACGCGGCCCTTGACGTTGTGACCGATTGGGAACTTGCGCTCGATGTCTTCCCATGGATTCTCGGACATCTGTTTGAGGCCGAGTGAAACGCGTTCCTTTTCCTTGTCCACGTCCAGAATGACCACATCAACGGATTGGCCGATGTGGAGCAACTCGGAAGGATGATTGATGCGGCCCCACGACATGTCGGTGATGTGGAGCAGGCCGTCCATGCCCTGAAGATCGACGAATGCGCCGAAGTCGGTGATGTTTTTGATCGCGCCAGTGACTTTGTCGCCGATTTTGACACCGGTGAGGAACTGCTGGCGAAGTTCGGAGCGCTCGGCTTCGATCACTTCGCGGCGAGAAAGAACAATGTTTTTGCGCTCGTCGTTCACCTTGACGATCTTGAACTCGTAAACATTGCCAACGTATTCGTTGAGGTCCTTCGGTGGAATGATATCCACTTGCGAGCCGGGAAGGAACGCTTCGACGCCGACGTTGACGGTCAGGCCGCCTTTGACGACGCCTTTGACTTTGCCGCGAACGAGACCGCCGTCTTGGAAGACTTTGACGATTTTTTCCCAGTTCTGTTTGTGGGCGGCTTTTTCTTTCGAGAGGACGACCATGCCCTCATCGTTTTCGAGTCTTTCGAGCAGGACTTCGATTTCGTCGCCGATTTCGATTTCATCGTCCTCGAACTCATTGGACGGGATGGCTCCTTCGGATTTGTAGCCGATATCAACGAGCACGACCTGTGGTCGTATTTCGAGGATGGTGCCTTTGACGATCGATCCTTCGCGGAATTCGCGGAATTTCGAATCGATCAAATCGTTCAGTTCGGTGTTAGTAGGTGGCTCTGCGAGTGCGGAACTCATGGTATGTTTTGGTTTGGGGTTAGGTTAGTGGTTCGTTCTCCTTCCGACATTGCCCCGGAATAGGAATTCCCACAGACACCGGGGCGCCAACCGCCTGTGGGAGAAAGAAAAACGGGTCGCGAGACTAATTGTCGATCACCCCATAGCAAGGCCAAAGCCGGGAAATTTGACGGTCTCGCTTGGCGCTAAAAGGAATGATCCAGAATAATGCTTATTCACATCTGACTGTGGCTGGGAACTTCGGTTCCGGCCACTGTGCGCTATGGATTGGGACCTGTTTCATGACAGATGGGAGGACATGCATTCTGTCCGGGCACTTTTTCGACGGGTTAGAGAGCTTGTGCGTATTCTGATACATTCATAATTCATCTGTTACTTTTGGGGATATCGGAAAATTTGCGGCTCCGCGTGAGCTGGCTGACGGACACGAAGGTCTTTTTCATTTTGAAAAGACCGAGGTCAGGAATCACTGAATCGCCGAAATTCGACTGGCGGAACGCGCGTTCCTCTGGAAGTTTCACACACCTCAGTCAATGCCCTCACCCGTCGATCCCCATCAGGTTGAAATCCCCGAGTCACTGCGTCGGCAGTTGGCAGAGTTCCGTCGGCATTTGTGGCGGGCGAAAATTTTAGAAGCCACGGCTGCGGGATTCATTGGGGTGCTGGTTTCGTTTCTATTGGTTTATGGGCTGGACCGCGTGTGGCAGACGCCGGGATGGGCGCGGTTGTTGATTTTGGTGGGCGGGATTTCGCTGTTTGCAGGATTTGCGCCGTATTGGCTGCACCGCTGGGTGTGGCGTCAGCGGCGGGAAAGTGAGCTCGCGCGCCTGATTTCAAAGCGTTATCCGGGTCTCGGAGATCGGCTGCTGGGGGTGATCGAGCTGCAGGATCAAAAGGCGAACTCGGATTCGCTCTCACCGCGTCTGAGGGAAGCGGCGATGGCTGCGGTGGCCGCAGAATCCGGGAAACGCAATCTCGATGAGGCCTTGCCACCGCAAAAGCACCGCCGCTGGGCGCTCGCGGCGATGGCGCTGGCAGGCGTTTCGGCAGCGGCCTTCACCCTCACACCACGCGCGGGGCTGAATGCGCTGCAACGCTGGCTTTTCCCACTCTCAGAAACCGAGCGCTACACGTTTACCAAGCTGGACAACGCGCCGTCCTATCTCGCCGTTCCGTTTGGCGAGGCTTTTGAGGTGAACTTGCAGCTCGCGAAGGATTCTGAGCAGCGTCCGACCGATGGCTCCGCACGATACGGCATGCAGCCTGCGATCAGCTCTGTGCTCGATGGAAATGCGTATCATTTCACGTTTCCCGGCCAACAAGACCCCGGGACGCTGGTTTTCCGCATCGGCGATCTCCGGCATGAAATGCGGATCGAGCCACTGCTGCGGCCAGCCACGAATGGCGCGCGCGCGGTGGTGACGCCGCCCGAGTATCTTGGCATCCCAGAGCGCACGGTGGATCTGAATTCCGGCGTACTGAGCACCGTGGAAGGCAGCAAACTACGCATCGAGCTGGAAATGAGCCGTGAACTCGCGAGCGGATCGTTCGGCCCTACGCGGGGGATTGCGCTCGTAGAAAATGGAACTCCGCCGGAACACACGCCGGTAGAGGGTAATTTGAAAATTTCCGGGCTCACGGCGGCGACGCCATTTCTGGAGGTGGGCGCGGTTCCTTTTGAGATTCCGTTTGCTTGGCAAGACCGCCACGGACTGGCTGGTGAAGCGGGATTTCGCCTCAGAATCGAGACGCTGCAAGATGCGCCGCCGACGTGTTATTTGCAGGGCATTGATCGTCAGAAGGTGATTTTGCCGGAGGAAACCGTCGATTTCGAGTTGCTTGCGGAAGATGATTTTGGAGTCAAGCAGTCAGGCATCGAGTGGAGCGGGCAGTTCATGCGGCCGACGGACGAGACGCCAGCGAAGGGCGAGCTGCTGCTGGGCACGGGCAGTGCCGAGGAGCGCCGGATGCTGAAGCTGGTGGCATTCTCGCCGGCGGTTTTCGACATCACACCGCAGAAAATCACGCTGCGCGGATATGTGGAGGATCATTTTCCCGAGCGCGGCCGCATTTATTCTGAGCCGGTTATCTTGCATGTGCTCACCCGCGACGAGCACGCGCAGATGCTCAAAAATCTTTTCGACCGCCAAATCACGGACCTCGAAGACCTCGCTCGGCGCGAGCTTGGATTGTTGGATGAAAACGAGCGCATCGAGCGGCTGGACGGCTCCGAACTCCAGAAGGAAGAAAATCTCAAGCGCTTGGAACAACAGGAAACCGAGGAAGCGGAGAGCGAGCGCCGGATGGAAAGTCTCAAGCAGCGGATGGAGCAGTTGATGAAAGACGCCACCCGCAATGGCGAGATCGACCCGAAAACCCTGCAAAAAATGGCGGAATCCCTGAAGTCCATGCAGGAGCTGGCCGAGAAGAATATTCCAGAAGTCAGCAAGAAACTTTCCGAATCCAAAGAGCAGTCGAACACCGCAGAGAAATCCGCCCAAGACGTCGAAAAGGCGGTCGAAGAACAACGCAAGGTCGTTGAAAAAATGCAGGAAGCCATCGAGAAGGCCAACGAAGCCAACCGCAACTTCGAGGCCGGAACATTCATCAATCGCCTGAAAAAAGCGGCCAGTGAGCAGAACGGCATCGTTTCGTCGCTCAAAGAAGCATTCGACCGGATGCTCGGGCTGAAAATGCTCGCAGTCGATCCATCGGACCTGCGCCGATTGGGGGAAAATGCGCGTCAGCAGGGCGATACCGCCTCGGACGTGCGCTGGATTCAGGAAGATCTCGGTCATTTCTACGCCAGGACGCAGTCGGAGCCGTTTCAGAAAATCATGAATGAGATGCGCGAGTCCGGCATCGACATCGCGCTGGAAAACATCCGCTCACAGCTCGCGGAGAACCATTCTTACAAAGCGGCCGAAGCCTCGAAAAAGTGGGCGGATCAACTCAACGAATGGGCTGGGGCGCTGGAAAAAGCGAACAATGATGGCGGCGGCGGCGGTGAAGGTGGCGCACCCGATGCGGAAGACGAGGATTTCGAGTTCATGCTGCGCGTGATGAAGATGATCCAGCAGGAACAAGATTTGCGCGCCCGCACCCGCGCCATCGAGCAACTCCGCCGCGATCACCAAAAGGAGGATCCAGATTTCACCAATCCATAATTCATGAAACCGGCCACCTTCATCACCTGCTGCCTGCTGCTGCCGATTTCCCCGCTCATGGGTGAAGCACTGGATAAGGAGCGGGCCGAGGTTCATCGCGACGCGTCTTCCAAGCTGGCCGACGAGCAGGACGAGCTATCGGCAGATGTGCAGCAACTCGTGATCGAGCAAACGATCCCACAAGTCATCGAGTTGTTCGAGGAAGTGGAGGGCATCATGGATGAGACCACCGACCGTCTCGCAGATACCGACACCGGCGGCGTGACGATCGCTGCGCAAACTGAGATCATCGAGAAAATCCACGCCGCGGCGAAGAAGCGGCAGTCGCAAGAGGGAAGCGGGGAATCCGGCAGCGCGATGATGGACATGATGGAGCGCATGATGGGCAAGGCGGGCGAAGAAGAGGGTAAAGCTGGCGAAAAAGGTGACAAACCCGGCGACCAAGCGGGCGAAGGCTCATCGGGACTTTCCGATTCTGGCAACGAAGCGATCGGCGGCGGTGGCGATGGCAAATCTGCCGAGCGCCGCGTGCCGAAATCCAGCGGCTCCGCTGGCCTGCAAATTCCGCAAGAGTTCAATCAGGCATTCGATGCCTACAACCGTGGCGTGGAGCAGAAAATCAAGTGACCATGAAAGTTCAACTAACAGGTTTCTTATCACTGCTTGCATGCCTCACGTTTGCAGCAGCGCAAGATTTTGGTGGACGCAGGGACGATACGGTTCCGGCGCAGGCGGAGGTGATTTATGAAAAAGGCCTGCGTTTCCTCGCCACGACCCAGTTGGAAAATGGCACTTGGAATGACAGCGTCGGCAGCGAGCCCGGCGTGGTCGGACTGTGCGTGGCGGCATTTCTGGCTCATGGCGAAGACCCAGTGAACGGCCCGTATGCTGGCGTCATTCGCAAAGGCATCGACTTCATTCTCGAACAGCAAAACGCCAAGAACGGCTACATCGGCTCCAGCATGTACAACCACGCCTTCGCCACCAAGGCGCTGGCAGAGTCTTACGGCGTGGTGGACAATCCCAAGATCGCGCCCGCTCTCAAACAAGCGGTCGAGCTGATCCTGAGTTCGCAAAAGCGCAATCGTTTGGGCGCGTGGCGCTACACACCGGACAGCCGCGACGCGGACACCACCATCACCGGTTGCCAGTTTGTCACGCTGATCGCTGCGCGAAATGCGGGCATCGCCGTGCCGGATGAGGCGATTCGCAAGGCGCTCGCTTACATGAGCAACAACCGGAACAGCGAGGGTTCTTACGGTTACACCTCCGCTTCTGGCGGAAAACCCACGCTCACCGCCATCGGGCTACTTGCTCATTCTTTGGCGAAGGAAACGGATGCGAAGAGTTTCCAAACCAGCTTGGAATACCTGAAAAAGAACATCGATTTCCGCGATCGTTATTATCCGTATTATTACGAATATTATATGTCGCAGGCGTTGTTTCACGCGGATGAGGAGCTGTGGCGCGAGTGGAATGCGCGCAACATCCGCTACCTCGCCACGATCCAAAATCCAGACGGTTCATTTCCCGGAAACCAAGGTGCCTCATTTAACACCGCTGGCGCATTGCTCTCGCTCGCACTCAACTACCGCTTTCTGCCGATCTACGAAAAATGACGCGCTGCTCGGCCATATTCTGGATGCTCACGATGATCGCGGCGGATGCCAGCGATCCGAAAGACCTGCTGCGTTTCGTCAATGACGACCAATTGCGTGGCACGTTTCTTGGCGTGAAAGAAGGGCCGCAGGTCATTTGGCAGCACCCCGATCTGAGCGCACCCGCAGATTTCAAAACACCGCGCATTCGCCAAATCGTGCTGCGAGGCGGCCGCCCATCCAAGCCGCTTGGCACATTGTCTCACCTCGGACTGGTCAATGGCGACCGCGTCCCCGGCGTGGTGACGGCCATGAATGCGGACTCGGTGACGCTCGATACCGGCTACGCGGGCGAGCTGAAAATTCCGCGCAACCAGATGGCCATACTTTCGCCCAATCCCTTGGGTGGTCAGATTCATTACCACGGACCGTTCAATGAGGAGGAGTGGAAAATGGTGCACCCCGCGCATCCCGGAGGCCTGCCAACCGAGCCGGAGCCGAGTTTGCCGGAGGCCAAAGATGCCGCAGATGCACCGTCTCGCTGGAATTTCACGGGAGCCTCTTGGTCGTGGGAGCACGAGCGCGGCGGCACGGCGATCATCCGCGAGTCCGGCATGCCAGAACTCGCGCAGCTCCGGTTCGATATCGCGTGGAAAAACCGGCTCAACCTCGCGGTCGCATTTCACTCGGATTTCTTCCACGCGCCCGCTGTCGAAAATCCAGATAACGCGAACAAGCCGCAGGTGCGAGATGCGATGGAAAGTGCCAGCCTGCCTTTGTTGTTTGGAAACAGTTACGTGCTCCACCTGTTCAACAACTACCTCACGCTGATGAAAACCAAGGTGGATGCTGAGGGAAAATTTTCCTTCGAGCGCGATCACCGGAACAACACCGGCGTGCGCCTCGGCGATGCGGGCCGGGCCACCGTCGAGATCCGCAGCAACCGCCGCAGCGGGGAAATCGCGCTATTTATCAACGATGAGTTCGCCGCACAGTGGAATGGCATCGAGACGAATGGTGATGAGCTGGCGGAGAAAAATGAGGTGGCGATGAAAGGCTCGGGTTTCGGCTTCATCATTCAGGGAGTCGATTCGCCCGTGCGCATTTCTGACATCATTGTATGCGAATGGAATGGCATGCCGGACTCCGCTCGCAGCCTGCAAAGCGCGGATCAAGACGTAGTGCTGATGAGCAATGGCACGGATCGTTACGCGGGCTACGTGAAAGACATGGGACAAACTGGCAACATCATGTTCGAGGGGAAACACGGGCAATTTCGCTTTCCGCTCAAAGACGTCGCGGAAATCCGCTTTGCCCGCAATCAACAAGCTGTTGTTAGCGAAGCTCCCGAAAATCAAATGCTCGTTCGGCTCGGGCCGCTGGGTCTGATCTCAGGCCAACCGCTGGCTGCACCATCCGGAACGCTGAGTATTTTTCACCCCATCGTCGGCGATTTGAGTGTCTCGACGGAGCATATTTCGATGATCGAATTCAATGCCGAACACATCCCGAACACAGACTGGAATGCGGATTTTTAACCTCCATCACGCAACGGCAGCTTTGGCTTCCATTTGCTTCTCCATCCCCGCCGCTGCCGATGACCTCACTCTCGCGGGCGGCGAACAGCGCCTGAGTGGCGACGTGCTCTCGATCACCGGCGACGGCGTGGTGGAACTCAATAGCGTGCTCTCACCCGAGCCGCTGCTTTTGAAAGCTGGGGCCGTCCAGAAAGTGGTGTTCAACCCGAAGCAATCGCCCGAGAGCGCACCGAAAACTCTGATCGAGCTGACCAATGGCGACCTCCTGCCAGCCACCATTGAGAGCATGGACGAGCGTCATCTCGTCGCCATCTCGCCCGATGCTGGGCGCTTGGAAATTCCGCGAAATGCCGTGAAGTCGATCCAGCTCGGCATTCAACAACGCAAGGTCGTCTATGAAGGTCCGCGCAGCCTTGAGGAATGGACGGTGAACGCCGATCAGCTCAAAAACTGGGTTTATCAAAACAAGAGCCTCGTTTCCAAAGGCCAATCTTCCGCCTCCAAGGTGCTGCCGCTGCCACGCCAGTTCAT
>JBGSLX010000204.1:0-26860 GCA_041740475.1 Akkermansiaceae bacterium
ACGACGAACGAAGAACGCCTGAAGTGGGTCAGAGAGCCCGAGAGAGTCGCGCCCATCATGGAACGCTTCTTCCGCGACGGACCCGGAGCGAGTGAAAAGCATCTCGGAATCGTCCCGATGAAGCCCGGAAGCAACGGAGAACTGGCGTTTCAGCGCTTTCAAGTCCGCACGGAAGACGGCGGGTATCGGTTGTTGTGTGTGGTCCTCACCGATGATGGCGGCAAGGTGGATTTTGAATGTTACGCCCGCCACGGTTCGGCAACATGGCAAGAGCTGCTCAGCGGCGAAGCTGCCGAGGATGCGGAAGTGCGTGTTTTCATCGAGCCGGGTTTTGCCTACATGTACGAATATGCCGATGAACAAAAATGGAGAAGTTATCTGGCGACGACTCCGGATTATGAATATCCGCTCAATTTATATGTCGTTCGAGGTTCTGAAGCGGATAAGAAACTACAGAATTTAGTGTCCAATACCGTAGTGCGCGCGACTCTTAAAATTCGTTCCGTGAACAACAGCCACGAAAAGAAACAATTTGAAGTATCTGAAGTGATCTCACCCAGTTGGGTCCGCTAACCTGCCAGTCCAAGAGGAACAGGGAGGTCTCAAACTCCGGGGCGATCATCTTCCCGCTCTCTGAGTGAGAAAGCCGCTATCTGATTGGCGGATTCGCGACAGAATACAATCATGGGAGCCGATGAACACGGGCTGGAAAGTCCATGACTGCTGATGGCAACTGGCTGACAGCGTCTGACAATCATGCGATATCCTCCGGTATGGTCCGACACCTTCTGGGAATGGTCGGCCTGAGGTGAGGCATGCGGACCAAATCTAACCCGCCTCATGACTCTTTCAGCTCGGCCAAGGGTGTGTCGCTTTGCCAGATGGATGCTGCCGTGCCAGAAATTTTTTGAATCGAGAGCTTTCGAAACACTCTTACAGGATTGAGCCATTTGCCAAATCTTGGCTAAAAAAGCCGACATTGTTTTTTAGGTTTATCTCTGTTGCGCCCACAGCGATTTCGACCTTCTGGTCGATTTCCGGAAGACGTCTGTAAGAGCCTAATTTAGGAAATCTCGCGAGCGTCGGCATTTAGACCACAGATCGACATGGGTGCCTCTGTGAATTTTCACTGAATTTTCGACTGGCAAGCGCCTATGCGTAGGGTAGGTTTTTCCAACCAACACTTTTAAAAAACCATGAGCCTGCACGCCGACTTAAGCCCTGAAGCACTTGCGAGACTTCATGCTCAACGTAGAAACTCGACCATATCGTCCATTGTAATCGCATTCTTATCAGTCGTCCTGGTTTCGCTTCTACTAGGGATTTTTCTACTTCCTTCCCTCGTCAAGGAGAGCCCTACGATTGTGACCTACGAAGCAAATCTTACGGAAGAGGTCACGCCTGATGATGTAAAGGTTGCCACGAATATCACTCGTCCGCTTACCCCACCTTCGCAATCAATTGCGAAGGTGATCGTGGCGAACACCGCTTCTACCACCTCTGTGCAGGTGCCGAATGTGGATGTCAGCACACCATCAATGGACTTTGGGGCGGTCGAAGAATACGGCACCAACTGGGGTGAGGTGGTTGAAGATGGCTTCGGCAACGTCCCGGCATCGATGAAAAAGCGCTGCTCTCTCGAGGACAGGCTGGCTCGCTTGCAGGAAACCGGTGGAACGCCTGAATGCGAAAAGGCGGTGACTAAAGCGCTGGATTGGTTCAAAGCCACTCAAAGCGCGGATGGCTCATGGACTGGTAAAAACAAGCCTGCGATGACGGCGTTGGCACTTCTTGCATATCTGGGCCGGTGTGAGACGCCCTTGTCGAAGGATTATGGAGACAGCGTGCTTCGTGCTATCACTTATTTGGTCAATTATGGCATGAAGAACAATGGCATTCTGGCCACCAATTTCACGAATGGAAACGCAGGTATCTATGAGCACGCAATGGCAACCTATGCTCTGGCGGAAGCCTCAACCTTCTGCAAACAAGGCAACATCAACGTGCCGAATCTCTTCGAGATCACCCAGAAGGCTGGTCAAATTATTCTCGACAATCAGCATAAGAGCGGGAGCTGGACGTATCGTTTCGACAAAGAAGGTAAACCAGATTCATCCGTTACGGCATGGATTTTGCAGGCGTTGAAGGCTTGTGAATACACAGGCCTCGAATTCAAGGGCATGTCACGGGCCACTAGAAGCGGAGTGGATTTCATGGAGTCCTTTGTAAATGCAAAGGGAGGAGTGGGATACTGGTCAGCAAACGTCGCATCACATGGACTGCCATATTTCACGATGTCAGGCGGTGGACTGCTGTGCATGCAGATGTTCGGTGGAGGCAATAGCGGTCCTGCCCGGCGTGTATCTGAATACATCGAGGGGAACTCGAAGTTCAAATTCAACACGATCCACTCGGACCTCTACGGTCAATACTACGAGGTACAAGCTATGCTTAATCGTGGTGGCAAGGCGTGGGAAAGACATAACGCGATGTTTCGTGATGAGTTACTAAATAACCAAAACGACAACGGTTCTTGGAAAGCGCCGAACAATGGAAACAAAAAAGGCATCATTGCCGCTTCTCCCGAGTTTGTAGAAAATGAGCACTACCGAACCGCGCTTTGCACCTTGATGCTGGAAGTCTATTTCCGTTTCCTTCCTGGAACGGGAGCTGGCGCAAAGTAAACCTGCTGAGCGTGTGATGTTTTGAATCGACCGGTCGGACGAGTCACTGCGCTGCTGGCTACAGCACGCTTCGCCAATGTGCCTAGCGTGCTCGGAAATGTCGGACTTGGAGTGATTCTCGGCGGCGGTCAGACAAGTATCGCGGCATTGATGATCACGGGGGGCTGCCTGTATGGTTGTGGTGGTTTTTTGAACGATTGGGCAGATCGTGAATGGGATCGAAAACGCCGCCCCGAGCGTGCTTTGCCATCTGGATTGTTTAGTTCGGCGTCTTATTTGTTAGTCGGTGTGGGAATAGGAATGTGTGCTTTGGTAATGGCTGCCTTGGTGAGTTGGCAGGCATTTGCAGTCGCTGCCGCTATCTGTGTTTGCGTGGTCATTTATACATGGTTGCACAAGAAAACAGCATGGTCAGCAATTTGGATGGGCCTTTGTCGCGCACTGCTGCCCTTACTCGGCTGGGCGGCTCTGGTTGATTTCAACCATTTGCCTGCCGTCATTCTTGCGGGGGGCTCACTTTTTTTTCATGTGGTTGGTATCTCACTGATGGCTCGCAGGGAATCACTTCCACATCATGCGAAGGGAGCAAATTTTGCGTTATGGAGTTTCGTGCTAGCGTCCGTGTTAATGCTGCTTTGCGCTCATCTAAAATTCAATATTCCCATCGAGATCGCACTGCTTGGCGCGCTGCCATACACGTTTTGGACGGCGCGCAGCTTGAGCTTGAAAACGGGGATCTCGGATCAGGTCGCTGGGTTGCTCGCTGGCATCCCGCTTGTCGATTGGATGTTGTTGCTGCCGATTTGGCTTTCACGGGACGCGGGCGCTTCAGATTTCAGTTTTCTAGGCTCTGGTTGGTGGTTGTGGGTGCCGCCTTTGGCATTCTTGAGTGGGAAATTGCTTCAGCGTTGTTCACCCGCGACTTGAGCGACCGGAAGTTTGAAGTGTCACGATTGGTCGCTTGCAGCTAGCAGAGCTCGCAACCTATCCTGCCGCGTCAACGATTCGTAATTTATGGCTCAACACATCGGGATTCTTACCAGTGGTGGCGACTGCCCTGGACTCAACGCTGCGATTCGCGGTCTTGGCAAGGCTGCGCGCGACCATTACGGCATGCGCGTTACGGGTTTTCTGAATGGCTTTCGAGGCCTCGCGAATGATCAATCTGTGGATCTTGATGGGGCGATGCTTTCCGGCATTTTGACAGACGGCGGCACCATCCTGGGGACTAGTCGCGACAAGCCACACCGCATGCCCATCGGCGGCAAAGTGCTCGATATGACGGACGCGGTAGTCGCTACCTACCACCGTCATCAACTGGATGCGCTCGTCTGCATTGGCGGCGGCGGAACCCAGAAAAACGCGCTGCGTTTGGTGGATGCGGGGCTGAATGTCATCACTCTACCCAAAACCATCGACAACGACATTGCGCTGACGGACCGATCATTCGGCTTCGATACCGCCTTGCAAATTGCCACGGAGGCCATTGACCGCCTGCATTCCACCGCGACCAGTCACGAGCGGATCATCGTGTTAGAAGTGATGGGTCACCGCGCCGGTTGGCTCGCACTGGAGGCGGGCATCGCTGGTGGTGCCGATGTGATTTTGCTGCCGGAAATCCCTTACCGAATGGAAAAAATCGCCTCGGCGATCCGAAAACGGACCGAATCGGGAAAGCGATTCAGCATCGTGGTCGTGGCTGAAGGCGCGATGTCAGTGGACGAAGCCGAAGCTGTGTCTGCGATGGTCAAAAATCGCGATTCAGCGGGTTCTAAAAAAGAACGGGCTGAAATTTCCGACCGACTCAAAAATTTTCATGCCGAACACGTGGGCCACACCATCCGACTTACCCGCAAGCTTGAGAAGCTCACCGGCCAAGAAACGCGACTCACGATTCTCGGCCACCTTCAGCGCGGCGGTACACCCTCGGCACTCGACCGCGTATTTGCCACTTGGCTGGGAACGGAGTGCGCGGAATTACTCAATGCGCGCCAGTACACCGTGATGCTGGCCTTGCAGGGAAATCAACTGAAGGCCGTGCCAATCCATGAAGTTGCTGGAAATAAGCGACTTGTTCCCACGGATCATCCGCTGTTGATGGCGGCTCGTCGCGTCGGCACTTCGTTTGGCGACTGATGATGGCGCGATGTCATAGGTGGAAATTTCCGTTTCACGGACTTGTCGGCGCTGCACCCATTTCCCACGCTCTGCGTCCATGGCTGCTGAATCGAATGTTGCTCCTACACCCGCAAAAAATCCATCGCTCCAGCAAGGTGCGACCACGAGCGATGATGTCATTCGCGCTCTCCCCCATGCCGTGGGACCTGAAAAAAGCCTGCTTTCATCGATGTTGCAGGAACCTCAGGAATACATCTCTGTAGCCGTTGAGGAGAAACTCACTGCGGATCATTTTTATCTGCCTGCACATTCTACGTTGTTTGGGTTTCTGATGGAGTCCTTCGAGAAGAATCAGGAAGTGGAACTGGTTTCATTGGTCCAGCGTCTTTTGGATCGAGGTCTTCTCGACCGCGTCGGAGGGCCTGCCGCGATTTCGGATCTGTACACTTACGCGCCGAGTCCCGGTCATTTCCGTCATCATTTGCAGTATGTGAAGGACAAGTACGTGCTGCGATCCATCATCCAACATTCCAACGAAGCGATCGCTCAGGCTTACGATGCGCCGGACGAAGTCGCTGGCTTGCTCGATACAGTAGAGGCGAAAATTCTAGCCATCCGCGAAGGTGCGGAAACCAATAAATCTCCGACGATTAAGCAGACGGTGGAAGAGGTTTCCATGCAGTTCCAGAAAATGCTCGCCGGTGAAATGGGTGCGCAAGGACTCACCACTGGCTTCGAGGTGCTCGACCGTATGAGCAGCGGTCTTAAGCCAGGAGAAATGTTTGTCGTGGCGGCTCGTCCATCAATGGGTAAGACCTCGTTTATGATGAACATCGTCGAGCACGTCTGCATGGATTTGGGTAAGCCCGGAATGGTGTTTTCATGCGAAATGAGTGCATTCCAACTGGTTCAGCGCTTGATTTTTGCGCGAGCGAAGTTCGCTACCAGTCAGCTTTCGCGCGGCTACAAACCCAATAAAGGGGACTTCCAACGCATCCAGAGAGCTTGCGTGGATACCGCATCCTCCAAAATCTTCATAGACGATACCGCTGGTATTTCGATCAACGAACTGCGCGCAAAAGCTCGGCGGAAAAAGCGGGATGAAGACATTCAGTTCATCGCGATCGATTACCTGCAGTTGATGAAATCACGCACCAAACAGGCGGAAAACTCACGCGAACGAGAAATTGCCGAAATTTCCGCAGGCATCAAAGGGCTGGCGAAGGAACTCAATTTGCCGGTTCTCATCCTCGCCCAGCTCAACCGTGGACCAGAATCCCGCACCGGAAAAAGCTTGGGTGTGCCTCGCATGTCTGACCTGCGTGAATCGGGAGCCATCGAACAGGACGCTGACATGGTCGGACTACTATATCGCTCTGCTTATTACGCAGAGAACGAGGAAGAACGTGAAGCTGAGGCAGGCAAAGCCAACCTTGTTCTGGCAAAAAACCGCAATGGTGAGACGGGTGATGTGCCGCTCACGTTTATCGCTGATTTGATGAGATTTGAAAGCGGCCCTCCGGCACGCGATGTTCAGGAATGATCGGCTGCTGTCTCAAGCTTCAGCGTAATTTACGCCGTTACCACCAACTTTCGGAGTGGGCTGGTCTTTTCGCATCAGAGCTCTCCGCATTTTGGCGAGTGCTGAATTTTGAATCTGGCGGATGCGCTCACGGGAAACCCCGAACTCTCGGCCCACATCTTCGAGCAACATCGGCTTAATCCCATTCAGCCCGAAACGTCCATCGATGATTCTGCGCTCGCGTTCGTCGAGTGTCGCTAGAAGTTCTTCGAGCTGATCGTGGAGATTTTTATCTGATAGAAGGTCAAGTGGATTGGATGCTTTTTCATCCGCAATAATCTCGCTGTGCTCGGTGGCTTCGTTGTGATTCACCGGTGCATCAAGCGAAGTGGTGCGCAGTGCAGCTTGTTTGAGCATGGCAACTTTTTGGCGCGGGACACCCGTTTCGGTCGCCAACTCATCATCCGTTGGCTCGCGGCCAAGAGTCTCCGTCAGCATGGAAGCAATGCGGCGAATGCGTGCGATTTTGTCCACCATGTGGATCGGCAAGCGGATGGTCTTGGATTGGTTAGCGAGTGCTCGTTTGATCGACTGCTTGATCCACCATGCGCTGTAAGTTGAAAATTTTCCGCCTTTTTCAGGGTCAAAGCGTTCGACAGCTTTCATCAGTCCAATGTTGCCCTCGGATACGAGGTCACTCATGGAGACACCGTAGCCATAATAATCTCCTGCGATTTTGACCACCAATCGCAAGTTGGCTCGGATCATGTGATCGCGGGCTTTTTGATCACCCTGTTTGATGCGTTCCGCAAGTTGCGCTTCCTCTTCTATCGTAAGCAAAGGGGTGCGTGAGATTTCCTTGAGATAGAATTTCATGCTGCTGTCAAAGTCGTATGCCATAGTGTTGTGTTGTGAGTTACATTGTTGGTTTCGACAGACACAGGTTTTTGGATTCAGAAAATGTTCTGTAATCTCATTTTTCTTTTCTGACGATTTTTGAATCCAAATCCAACGGTGTCACGAATGTCATGTTCGTTAACGGAAATCACTAAGGATTTTTCCGTTACGCATCAACCAACCAAATTAACAATTATAAATCACATGAAATCACTACTCAAATCCATGGCATGCGCCGTCAGCTTCGTGGCATTCACTGCGGGATCACTGTCAGCGGCTGACAAAAAAGACATCGTCGATACCGCAGTCGCCGCAGGCTCATTCAAAACACTCGCTGCAGCACTTACCGCGGCTGGATTGGTCGATACTCTGAAGGGTGAAGGTCCTTTCACGGTCTTCGCTCCTACCGATGAGGCTTTCGCCAAGTTGCCAGCCGGCACTGTCGAGACACTCTTAAAGCCTGAAAATAAGGCAAAACTCACGGACATTCTCACCTACCACGTGGTCGCCGGGAATGTTGCTTCGAGTGCTGCGGTGAAACTTACCACTGCAACAGCTCTGAATAAAAAGACGATCAAACTGGAAGTGAAAGATGGCGTTCTCCACCTCAACGAATCGAAGGTCACCACTGCCGATGTGGAATGTTCGAATGGTGTGATCCACATCATTGATCAGGTTCTTCTGCCAGCAGCCGACAAGTGATTTTCTCACGGCTTACCAGCGATGCGCTCCAATGAGGATACATGTTACATTGCCCCGCTTTGGAGCCATCGAATCTCAGAGAGAACAAGTTTCGCTGTGTCCGAAAGCGCTTCGTTCGACATGGATTTTGAAACAGGGTCGCGTCGCGATGACGCCGCCTCCATGTCGGCAGAGAAACTCGCAACTAAGTTTTGGACAAAAACACTCCTTACCATACTGTAGCGAACTAACGGTGACATCACTCGATACTCCTAACATGAAACCGATTCTCTCGCGGCTAGCCGCAGGAGAGTCGCGTGCCATGAATGAGTGTATTGATCGTTATGGAAACTTGATTTGGGGTATCGTGCGCCGATCCATTAAAGATAATTCAGCCGCTGAAGATCTGGTCCAAGAAATATTTACCGAAGTCTGGAAAAAGGCGTCTTTTTTCGATCCAGCAGTGGCCTCTGAGTCCACATTTATCGCGCTCGTTGCTCGCCGCCGGACAATCGACTTCATGCGAAGAATGAGCCGTCAGCCGGGATTTGAGACGCTTGAGGCTGCTGAATCGATTCCTGCGTCATCCGCGCCCGCCGCTACGCTCAATTGTGATGCGGAAGCGGTAAAATCGTCTGTCGCCAGCTTGCCGGATGAAACCCGCCAACTTTTCAGCCTGTTTTTCGAAGATGGCTTCACTCATCCAGAAATTGCTGAAAAAACAGGACTGCCTTTAGGAACCATCAAGACCCGCCTCAGGCGCGGTGTTCTCACCCTGCGCGAGAAACTTCGTCGCGCAGACCATTTTAACATTCAACCGGAATCATGACCCCAGCCGAACTCAAGATCCGTTTTGATGAACTCTGTGCAGGCCGTGCAATCGATGATCTATCTGCACAGGAAGAGCGTGAATTGGCGTCTCTATGCGCCCAACTGGGTATTGCGCCAGACGCAGATTTTGAGCTGCTTGCTGCCGCGCTGGAAGTGAATTTGATCGGGCAAACTCAAGAGGCAATGCCCGCGCACCTAGCTAACAAACTACATCAATGGGCCGACCAAACAGCACAACCGTTGGTTTCTAACGTGATTCATCCACAGATTCCC
Source organism: Akkermansiaceae bacterium (assembly GCA_041740475.1). Classification (GTDB taxonomy): domain Bacteria; phylum Verrucomicrobiota; class Verrucomicrobiia; order Verrucomicrobiales; family Akkermansiaceae; genus Luteolibacter. Next base: position 9,007 of record JBGSLX010000204.1, read on the forward strand.
GCATGGAAAACCATTGCCCGCAATCCCGCGACTGGCTGGGCGGCTGCGGCTGCGCTTTTGATGGCCACACTTTTCATTTCTCGCGATGAGCGATCAACTTCTCCATCGCAGACGGATGTCTCATTGCGCGCTCAAGCTACGGATTTGATTGAGCGGAAATTTGAAGGACTCGGTGAGTTTGCGAATGCAGGCGGCACCGTCATTTGGAGCGATGATTTGCAACAAGGTTTCATGACATTGTCTGGCATACCTGCGAACGATCCCAAACAAGCCCAGTATCAACTATGGATCGTCGATCCCGCACGCGATGCGGATTCGCCCGTGGATGGCGGGGTGTTTGATATTCCAGCGAACGGTAAGCCTGTCATCATTCCAATCGATGCAAAACTCGCACTCGCCAGTCCCACAGCGTTTGTGATTACATTGGAACAACCGGGTGGTGTCGTGAAATCCAAGCAGGAAGTGGTCGTGGCGCTGGCGAAAAGCTAATCGCAGCCGCTTATTTCAGCCCCGCAGCTATATCATCGGCGAGCTGCGATAGCAGTCTCGACTGCGCAGCGACAAGCGGCTGGTAGCCATCGGATTCGAGAGGTTCACGATTCACAAATGTGCGAGACGCCTTGAGTCTGCGATCTGGTAGAGAATAAGCACGCCAACCAGCCTCGATCACCGCGTAGCCGTCTGCCGTGCCGTGGAGTTGGCGTATATCGAGCGTAACTTGATATCGAAGGTCATCGTCGCCACGCCACGGATAAGTGCGGACATTGCCTGTGTTTAGCCTCCGGCCAAGGTTGGTCGCAGTCACGCGGGCAATCGATGAAGTTAGGTCGCCAGCCCAGCGATGATCTTCGGCGATGCCAAGTTGGTTCGGTGTTTCAGAGGTAACTAGATTCGCGCGGTCCAAGTATTCAGCGAGCATGACCGGTCCAACTCCGATGCCTGAGCCGCCACCAGAGGGAGCGGGGCCGTCTGCTGTTAGTAAATAAAACGACTTCGATGATCCCGCACAGCCGACAAGTGCGAGAATGCTCAATATGATCAATGAAACCCCTTTCATGTAAGTTGGAATTAGCGCGGAGCTTTTGGTTCTGGGTTGCCCGAAGACTCACGGCCAAAGAGCAGTGAGTTGGGTTTTTCATCAATGGTGTTGGTCACTGATTTGAGAGAACGCAATGAGGCGCGGAGTTCGTCGAGTGTGCGGAGTAAATCGCCTTGGATCGCACCATCTGGGCCTACGCTGGCGATGGATTTTTCAAGAGAGGCCATCGACTTGCGGAGATCTGCTGGTAGCGCCTGAAACTCGGGGTTTTCCAATGTTTTCCGCGCGGCTGCGGCAGTGGCCTCGATTTCCGTTAGCGTAGCGCGTGAAGTGATAATCGTAGTCTTGGCTTCTTCTGCGGTTGCGGCAATTTCAGCCATAGTTTGTTCCAGTGGAAGCGCCTGTAGTTTGTCCAAAATCGCAGTGACCTTCGCTTCGAGCTGGGCGAGACCAGACGAAATGGTCGGAATGCTGTAGAATTCTCCAGCTTGGGTGATTTTCGCGGGAAGCTCATCTTCGTAATAATCGAGATCCACATACAACGAACCAGTGATCAGATTACCCGTTTTAAGTGCGGCTCGCATGCCTTTGGACACAGCTTCACGGATAAAATCCGTGTCCGACTTTGATTTCTCTTGGGTCGCCCGTGGACGCATGAGGCTGGGGTCGATTTCGATCAAAACGGGAATTCTCGGGTCGCCAATGGTCGGCACAAGATCAAAGGAAATATCAGCAACGCGCCCAATGATGATGCCACGGAATTCGACCGGCGCGCGTTCGCTGAGACCGCGGACAGTTTGATCAAATAACAGCAGAAGCTTGAGCGTTGGATTGAAGGTGGAATTGCGCGCGTTCAATTCGTCGCTGAACAAAGGAAAAGTCATGCCGTCGATTGCGGGTTTTCCGGCGGATTCGCCAAGCGTCACTCCAAAAGAAACGCCGCCTGAGACCATCGCCTGAAAAGATGGGGTGCGCAGCTTGAAGCCGTCAGCACCAGCGCTGATATCAATGCCGCTGGTATTCCAAAACCGCGTGTTCTCAGAGACAAGTCTGGAGTATTCTTTGGCAATGAACGCATCGTAAGTCACACCGAGTCCGTCAGCATTCAACTTTCGGCCTTCGATGCGCCCAACTTCGAATCCGCGATGATAGATAGGCGCTCCTATGGTCAGTGAACCAGCGGCTTCTGCCGTGAGCATCAGACGCAGCCCCGGAATGTCCAAATTGGTGGATGGGGGAGTCTCTAGGCCTTGAAATTGATTTTCCGGCTCGGCATCCGTTGGTCCGGGATCTAACTCGATGTAGGAGCCCTGAATCAGAGTGTTGAGGCCGGAAATTTCAGCCGCCGAGAGTCTCGGTTTGACCACCCAGAAGCGGCTCCCACGGCGCAAGAGGTGTTCTGCGCCTGAATCCATCTCCACGTGAACGAGAACGGATTTTAAGTCATCTTCGAGTCGCACTTTTTTGACCAATCCGACGCGGACAGATCGGCAACGAACCTCCGTTCCGCCCGCATAGATTTCCTCCGCAGTCTCGAAGCGGATCTGCGCAACTTGTCCTTGAGCAGCAAAATTTCGATAAATGAGCCATGCGCCGATCACGAGCGCGATCAGTGGCACGACCCAGACGATGTTCCACCGTTGAGCGCGGCGTACTTCTGGTGAGGCGGCGGGTGGTGAGCTTGTAGTGGGGTTCAAGAGGCAGGCTCTGTTGTTGTCATGGTTGATGGGGTGGCTAATTCGTCAAGCCGGTCCCACAGCAAGCGGGGGTCAAAGCGCATCGCCGCGAACATGGTAAGCACGACGACACCGACGAATGCAAGCGCTCCCGGGCCGGGTGTGATGGTCATGTAGTTGCCAAGTTTCAGCAGCGAAACCAAAATGCCGACCACGAAGATGTCGATCATCGACCACCGCCCCAGCAGCTCCGTCATCCAGTAAAGTCGGCCTAAAACCTTGGGTGATGGATGAACTTTCCCAGTGGCGGCCGCGCACAGCCAACTCAGCGCGGCGATTTTAAGAAACGGAATCAATATCGAGGCTGCGAAGATCACGATCGCAATCGGATAGGCACCGCTACGCCAAAAGGTCATCATGCCCGAGATGATCGTACTTGGGGTGACGACACCCAATTCGTAAATCGTCATTACAGGGAGAAGGTGCGAGGGGATGTAGAGGGCGGCGGCGGCGATCATCAATGCGATGGTCCCTTGAATGCTTGCAGGCTTGCGCAAATGCAAATGGCTCCCGCAGCGAGGGCAGTGCTTGATAGAGACATTTGATACTTTCGCGCAGGTATGGCAGCTAGCAAGCCCGTAGTCGGAAGCTTTAATAATCGGCTGATTCATGGTTTGGCCACCTCAAGACGATCCCAAAGCTCTTCACGATCAATACCTGCCACCGCTGCTGCCATGAACATCATCAATCCAGCGAATGCCCAAAAGCCAATTCCGAAATGCACATCCGCTACCTTGATGAGCTTGAGGAGACTGACCAGCACACCTAGCAAAAAAACCTCCACCATGTTCCAGGGCTCGCTGCGATACATCCATTTTGCCACCAAACTCGCACCGGGTGCGGCCCGTCCAATACTGAGCGGAAGGCAGACGTAAATCATTCCACAGGCGAGCATCAGAGGAGTGGCAACGGTGAAAATGAGGATTGATATGCCTAATATCGGGGCTTCTTCGTCGATGAGCGATTTCGCTGCGCCGATGAGTGTGAGTTCACGCGACATCCCGGCAGCTTCCATTTTTATCAGAGGAAAGACATGCACCAGCACCATCATCAGCACCGCTGCGATGGAAAATGCTGACGCACGGGTCAATGAGGCTGGCCGATTTTGATAAAGCAATGCGCCACATCGAATGCATCTCGCGGCGATGCCTTCATCTACCGGAGAAAAATGATGGAGGGTATCGCAGAAGTGACACGCCGAGTAGCGGGCTTCTTGAGGAGGCCTCGGCCACGAGAGCATTGCTAGCCACCTTCTTGTAAATCCCTTTTTCATGATTTAGAGGCGAATGTTCACTTCTAATATTACCGCCCGGCCAGATGGATCACCTTCAACTCGAACTGTTCGTATCCTTACAATCATGCGTCCCACAATATCTACCGCGATGCATATTCTGGCAATGGGTTCGTCTGCGACAAATTCGACAGCTCATACTGGTATAAAAAGAAGCGGCCCGACCGATCATCCCCCTAGGAAAACCCAATAACCCGGGAGGCATCTCAGTCGGACCGCCTTGTCTTGCGACGCACGACTGTTGCTTCATCTCGGGGAATTGGGCAAGGCTTTTCTTCAAAAAAAATCCGGCGAAGGAAGAATCTTGTATCCGAAGTCTGTGAGAGTTGAATCCGCTATGTGAAATACTTCTTCATTTCCGTGGCGTGCCTTTTCATCGCAGCCTGCGCTGGACCGCCCGAACCTTTGGTGGTCAAACAATATCTTTTGCGAGATCAGGAAACGAGTCAGACCAAGGATCCGATGGTGCGCATGGAAATGACGCGTCGGCTTCATGGAGCCGTGAGCATGGAAGAGCGCAAGCAACGTCTCGGTCAGTATTTCACCGTCGCTTGGCGGGATGCAGAGGGTGTTGGAATGAGTCCGGTGGAAGTAATCTTCGAGTATCAGCAAGGAGCCACCGCAAGCCGTGTGAAACGCATGTCCAAGTCCTTTCCAGCTACGGATGTGGAGGGCACTGCGGAATTTGCGGTGATTGGCGATGATTATTTCGTAGGCGGCAGGGTTTTGGCGTGGCGCGTCAGTGTGCGTCGTGGCGACCAAGAGTTCGCAAGTCGCCAATCTTATCTCTGGCGTTAGGTCGCCAAGATGGGAGATTGACCTTAGACCTGAGTGATTTTAGCGTCAGCCGTGCGGAATCAGCATAATTGCCACTTTTAGTCTGTGAATGCGGATCGTCCCATTTTCGTAGGTGTCTTCGATGGATTCAGTTGGATCCGCTTTGAAGGAAAAGGTTCGTTTCTCAACAGTCCATTGTTGAAAGCCTATTGTGAAGAACGCATTGCGGCAGGTGAGACCTGTTTGGTTGCCGACCTCGGCGCATGCACGGGCATGGATTCCACCTTCATGGGGACCCTGGCTGGCATGGCATCCCGGCTCACTGCGGTGGAAGGCGGATCGCTTCAAATCGCTGATCCAGGGGAGCGAAACCGGCGATCTCTCGAGGATCTTGGTTTGGATTTTCTGATGCAGATCGATCCGCCAGACGCCTCGTGGCAGGGGAAAATCGATGTCATCCGCAGCAACTTGGCTGCCCCTCGTCCCCACGGATGTGGCGGCAAAATCGAGCGCACACGCCATGTGTTAGAGGCCCACCAAAATTTATCCGACCTGAATGAAAGCAACTCCCGCAGCTTCTCGGGAGTCGTCAAATTGCTGGAAGCTGAGATGGCGGAAAAAACCGCCAAAGACAGGCTGGCAGAACCTCATACAAAAGGTTAGTCTGCTCTGCCTCGCCTGAAGCAGACATGTCTTTCCCCCTCCAAATGCCGGATTCTACGATTGTCTTACTAGGCATCGTTGGAACCGTTGCGCTCGTTCTACTGCTTGCCTTGATCAAGCAGAGACGTCGCAACCGCGAAATGCGTCAAAGATATCGCGAGATTGAAGGGGAAGAACAGCGCATGTTTTCGTTCCTCCATGAGCTCGGGCTGGCGATTGAAAGTGATTTGTCACCCGCAGCGCTCTCGCGGATCATCGTCGATGGCATCGATAAAGTCGTAAATGCCCGTGGCGGTGCGGTTTATTTCCTCGGTTCGGGAAATGCGTTTCTGATGCCGTCATTCATTTCTGAGGACTGCCCACCACTGATCGGAATCCCAGTCGAGGTGCGAAAAAAAGCGGAACGTGACCCACGCGCGCTCGAAAGCCATCTGCGGCTTGCTCGCGTGAGCGTGGACGAGGGAATTTTGGGTTATTGTCTCGCTGTGGGTGAGGCGATTCATGTCAGTGATGTGAAAAGCCATCCGTCTTTCACTGATTCGTTCATGCGCTACACCGATGAGGTCTCCGCGCTCATTTCTCCATTGCGCCACGCGGGAAAAGATTTGGGCGTGTTGGTGGTTGCGAGGCGTCATCAAGATGGTGGCTTCAGTCAGAACGACCTGACCGTTTTCCGATCCGCAGCAGAACAATCGTCTTTCGCCATCGGCAACGCCCGCATTCATCGCGAGGCTCATGAAAAACGAGCGATGGAGGGAGAACTCCAAAATGCACGTGAAGTACAGCGCATTCTACTGCCCCAGCAAGATCCACGGATTTCGGGTTACCGCATCAGTGGCACGAACTTGCCAGCACGCATCATCAGCGGTGACTACTACGATTATTTGGATCTGGGGCGGGGGAAATTTGGCATCGTGATTGCCGATGTTTCGGGAAAAGGACTTCCCGCTGGTTTGTTGATGGCGATGTGCCGCAGCGCACTGCGTTCGGTCGCGCCGGAGCGGACTTCTCCGACTGAGGTGCTTGCATTGGTAAACCGCCAATTGTTCCCAGATATCCGCGAAGACATGTTCATCAGCATGGCCTACGCCGTCTTGGAAGATTCTTCCGGTCGGATGGTGATCGCACGTGCCGGTCACGATCCTGCGCTGCTTTTCCGTCGCAGAACTGGCAGCGTCGAACTCCTGCGCTCGCCGGGTCTGGCGTTGGGGGTAGATGGGGGGACTGTTTTTGAACGCGTGACCAAGGATCAGGAAATCGAGCTCGAAGCTGGAGATTGCGTGTTGTTTCACACCGACGGCGTTCGTGAAGCGGTCAATTCCGAGGACGAAGAATTCGGCATGGACAGAATGTGCGAGGTATTTCGTTTGGCTGCACCGCTGGGAGCGGAAATGGTGCTCACGCGCATGCAGGAGGAACTCCAGCAGTTCACGGGTGAAGGAATCCAAATGGACGACATCACTTTAGTCGCGATTGAAAAGAGACGGTAGGGAGAAGAAATGATTCGTTGAACCACGGAAGGCGCGGAAAACGCGGAAAATCAACGATTTGAAAAGACCGATGTAATTTAAACGTTTGTTTTAACGGCCGATTAGAAACCGAGGAGTAAAACGCGGAAGATGCCAGTTTGTTTTTGGGGAATGGGAAAAGTAACGGAGGTCACTTCATGGGTTGCCACGACTGGGGCAGGGGAGGCGTTGATCCACTCTTGGTTTTCGAGGATTTGGAGCTGATACGTGCGGCCGGGAAGACTGTCCCATGTGATCGTGAGCTGATTCGTTTCGCCGATGCGCTCGATGCGGCTGCGGAATTTCTCAATGATCAGACGAACTTCTTGGTGGAACGTGTCTGAGACGTAAACATTGCCGATTTCATCGCTGACTGCGGAGTTTGGATGGGAAAGAACGGAATCCGTGTGACCGGCAAAAAGCGTGACGTTGCCCTCGGCAGTGAGACGGAAAAGCGCGTTGCCAAAGGATTCGCAGATGATGAATCCGCCTTCGGGGTGCGGTGATATGTCGGTGGGTTCGCAGAATCGCGCATCGAGGCGCGGCCCGGATTTGCAGGCGGCTTCCAGCGGACTTCCGGCGTAGGTGGAAACGAGCGCCTGCGCGTTCATCCGGCGGATCGTGTGGTTCATGGAATCCGCGATGAAAAGATCGCCGTCGGCGCCGATGCACAGGCCCATCGGAGAGGAAAAGCGTGCGTTTGCGCCCAATCCATCGGTGGATCCCCACTCGCCCGCTTTGCCAGCGAGCGTGGTCACGCTGCCATCGAGATTGACCCTGCGGATGATTTGGTTGCCGGTATCGCTTACGAAAAGATGTCCGGCGGGCGAGTAAACAATGCCGCTTGGGCCATTGAACCGGGCTGACGCGCCGCTGCCGTCAAGCTGCGTGGAAACGGGGGTGAGGTTGCTGCCGTAATCAAGATTCACGTCGTCTGCGCTGCCGAGATCACCGGCGAGAGTGGTGACCGTGCCGTTTGTAGCGATCACACGGATGCAGTGATTTCCGCTGTCCGCGACGTAGAGCGTGCCATCGGGAGAAACGGCGATGTCCGCGGGAAAATGGAAACGCGCTGAGCTGCCGACGCCATCCACCGCGCCAGAAACACCGGGCTGGCCAGCCAAAGTGGTGACCACTCCGCCCGGCGCGACTTTGCGGATGACGTGGTTCCGTGCATCGCAAATGTAGAGATTGCCGTGAGCATCCCGGATCAAGCCCATCGGATCGTTGAAAAGTGCGCTATCACCGATTCCGTCCTGATGGCCAGCCGCGCCGCTTGCGCCCGAAACCGGAGCGATGGCATCCGCGCCGTACAAGGAAGTGGCGATTAAGAAGCATGTGATGATGCCGCGCATCAGGGATTGGGGTTGGTGTGAGAAGCTCCGTGCGAGACGCCTGGGCCACGTGGTGCTCTGCGTTTTTTCAAACGACCGGTGTGGGCGGATGACTCGTCGTCTTTTGCGGAGGCCGGAGTCGCGAATTCCTCCGTCGGATTCAGCGGGCGCTGGTGGGCATCGGTCAGCGAGCCGTTTTCGTCGTGGCTCACATCTGAGACGCGGTAGTAATTTCCGGAAGACTGCCGATAAAAAGTCGCCATTTCTGTGAGGTTGAAGGGTCGCGAGCCACGGCGACCGAAAACAACCGTCTGATTGCCGCTTTCATCCACCACCCGATCGCGGTCGAGACCGCGCGAGACGGCGACGGCCGGGCCTTTGCTCGGATATGTCGCGATCAATTTGGGCTCCGGTTTCGGCGAGAATCCCATGTGACCGGGCACGTTTTCGGGCGAGATCAACTGCACGATGCGCAGTCCGTTTTTGCCATCGGCGATGTGCGCATACATCGAGGCACTGACCGAGCCGATTTGCACGTCTCGCGCATCGTTGATGAGCCCTCCCGCAGTGAAATCGCTGAGTTTGCGCGGTTTTTCTGGGTTCTTGATGTCGATGATCGAAAGCCCTTGCGAGCCGTTGGCGACGTAAAGATAAGTCCGAGCTGCGTAGAGGCCGTTTGCTTGGCCGAGACTGACGGTCGCGCCAACAATCGGCTGCGGTTTTGCCGGGTTGGAAATATCGAGCACTTTCACGCCCTCCGCATCGGTGACGAAGCAGTAGGTCCATTGCACGGTGGATTGACGCGCGTCGCGCAGGAAAGAACCCGCATAAACCCCGGCCAACTGCGGGTTTTCCGGGTTTATGACATCGACGACCGCCAGTCCTTGAGCGGTGGTGATGTAGAGCCATTGCCCCGCCATCCATGAATGACGCGCGCCGTTCAAGACGCCGCCGGGATTGAACGCGGCGGCCTTGCGGATGAAATTGTTCGCCGGGTTGCCATCGAGCAGCGTCGCCACATCGGCGACGATCAGCCCTTCTTCGAGGTCGGTGACAAACGCATATCCGTGATAATCGGCGATCGGCTGCTCTTCGTTGACTGGCAGGCGCTTGCGTTTCGGATCGTTGATCAGCGTGCTGGGAAGCGTGATCGAGGTGGCGTGAGGGGATTGGATGAAAGTTTTCTGGCCCAGCGCGGATACGGGAGTCGTGACGATGCGCTCGGAGAAATTCTTGTTGTCCACGTTGGCGACATCAAAGACGCCGAAGCCATTTTCCCCGAGAGCGGCGTAGAGATACTCGCCACGGAGCTGGAGATCGACCACGTCGCCGCCCTTGGCTGGGTGGTGGTGCGAGGTTTTCAAGATCGAGCCGTTCGCGAGATGCGCAGCGTGGAAGTCAGGATAAGCATATTGGTGAAGGTGACTGCCAATCGCCGCTTGCGGCTCGCTGCGCTCGGTCCAAACTGCGGCGCTCAGCCCGTGATGCTCGGTGCCGACGTAGGCGAATCTGCCGAAAAAGTTGACCGTGCCCGTGCCGAAACCGAGGAGCTGGGTCATGATGGCGTGGTTGTCCTTGTCCTCGGAAAGGTGGCAGTCGGTGCAATTCTTGGTGGTGCCGACGCCGCTGGTGGTGTGCGCGAAGTGTGGATTGAACGCCTGTCCGGAATATCCCTCTGAGGAAACCGTCTGCTGCTGGGTGTAAAACCACTCGCGATTCGCTCCTTGTGATCCGACGACCATCGCGCTCGACGAACGCAGCACCGCGAGCCGGTGATCCTTCGCGGTGCTGTCGATGCCGAGCATGAAGACATCGTCGCGCACGACCTGTGGATTGTAGGAGCTGAAGTTCCGAGTGGTGGTGCCCTCGAACTTATTTGCCGCCATTTTCATGTTTGCTTCCATCGGGATGTGGCAGCCGAAACAACTTGTCGCCCACGAGGTGTGGCAAGTCTGGCAATCCATGTTCGCGTCGCTGTGAGCGAGTTGGTTCGCGCAGCCTTCTTTATCGTCCGGCACCGAGCCCCATGATTGGCCGTCGCGTTTGAGCGTTTTTGCGTAGGCGCTCATGATGTTGTAGTGATCGGACTTGGGATCGACGGTATCGAGCGTCTGCGGGACTCGCCACTTGAGGTTGGGGTCCATCGACGATTGCTGGATCAGGCTTTTGCCATCTGCGCTCCATGTGAAACGCGGGCCGAAGGGGGTGTTGCTCTCGCGCAGGTCGATGCGTTCGACTTTGCCATCCTTGGTGAGCGTGCCGCCTTTTCCGGAGGTGACGAGCGTGGTGCGAGCGCTGACGGTGCCGTGGCAATCGATGCACATGATCGCCGTGGCGGCGCGCGGCTCGACGTAGAGCAGGCCATTTCCGTGAGCGTCATTGAGGAAATGGCAATCCACGCACTGCATGCCGAGCGCGAGGTGGACATCCTTGAGGTGGACGGCCTTCTTGAACTTGTCCTTGTCGCTGTGATCGATCAGATCGCCCTTGAGCGTGAGCAAGTTGCCCTCGCGGTCCTTCTTGAAAACCGCGCGAAACATCCAGCCGTGACCGTGGTAATCCGCGAATTGAGTGTGCTTGAGCTGCGGATTGAGCTCGGCAGATTTTTCGAGAAAATTCACATCGCCCCATAATCCGCGGGCGGCTGCGGCTTCGGGATTGCGGCGCAGAGATTCCGCCATTTCCTCGTCGCTCGGGTTTTTCTGCTTCTTGGGATACATGAACTCCGCATCGGATTCTTGATCCCACCACGTGTAGCCGAGGTAAGGATTTACGAAGAGGTTGCCCTGATGCATGTGGCAGGTCATGCACTGGCTCGATGGGATGCTGCGGGTGAATTTGTGGTGGATCGGATGGCCTTTTTCCTTTTTGGAAATCATCGGGTCCGGATTGAAGGACAGCCCCTGATTGCCAAACGCGCTGTACCAGCCGGAGTTCGAGGGCGAGCGGTCGTTCGCATAAACGACGTGGCAGGCGGTGCAGCCGCTGGATCGGTAGTCGCCCGCGCGGTCGTTCGAACCGAAAAAATCCAGCAACGGGTCATGGAGGCGAGTTTTGTGCGCACCGATGATCACCGGATCGACGCGTGACAGCGTGCCGAGACCGCGCTCGCCCAGACGGCGAAACGGCCGACCGGGCGGATCGAATGGATCGGGATTGCCAATTTCCGCCAGCTTGGTGCCGCCTTTTTCGAAGATGCGAAATACATTGCCCGGCTGGCTGATATTGAAGCGCGGCAGCGGAAAAATCGCCTGCACGATGCCCATTTCCTTCTGCATTTCTGGCGTGACCTTGACCGGGCTTTGCAGCGCGAGCGGCACACCATTTGCGCCGTAGGCTTGGCCAAAAATCGAATCCTTTGCCGGATACGCGCCGTTGTTGTAGGCCGCTGCACCCCAGAGCATCGCGCCGTGGCGCATCATGCTGTGATTCACGTGGTCCACCGATTGCGCGTGGCACTCGCCGCATGTTTCCTTAGCAACACGCAGGTCGCCCGGATTCACGAATTTGATGAACTCCGCCGACTCGTGATTGAGCATCACCGTGCTGTCGCTGGGGTTGGCAGAACTTTCAAAAAACACCGGATTGCGCGGCATCGGGTGCGCTTGGCGCATCGTCAGTCCAGGAGTTGGATCGCCGCCGTGGCAATCGGTGCAGCCGAGCCGGACGAACTCGCTGCCGTGCGGATCGTGGGCGTTTTGGTGGCAATCGATGCAGCCTTTGCTTTTGGCCAACACGGTAGCGGCGGATTGGTCGATCTTGTTCGGTTTCGGAATCGCGACGTCGGCCTTCTGGGGCGTTTCACTCGCGGCAATGGGCGGCCCGAAAAGCCCGCCATACTCCTGAGAATGCGCAGGTGTCGCCGCGAGGCAGACGAGCAGCGCGGTCACGATTCGCAGAAATTTTCGAAGCCCGATCATTTTTTAGCCAGAATAGGAATATGTCTCACCACGGAATACACGGAGCACACGGAAAATGGTGCGATTGTGATGATGTCGCATTCAACATCAGGGTGAGGACCACAATCGCTCCTAAGTCTGTGACTTTCAGTGTATTCGGTGCTTTCCGTGGTTCTCATTTTGGTTGCTTGGATCAAAAAGTGAAGTTTGCGGAGAGGAAGCCGCTGTAAAGCACATCGGCCACATCCTGAGAATTCGCTGCGCTGAAGCCAGCCACTCCCGGCGATGACACACGATAAATGTCCTCGAAGCCAGCCCCGGGAAGCAACATCCCGATTCCGCCGATGAGCCGGATGTTGTCAGTGAGCAGTGGCCTGTATTCCACGCCGAAACTGAGGTCCCAGCCGATTTCGCGGTCGATGCCATCGGTGACCAGCGCGGTCGAGATCGCGTCCGTTTCAATGAACAGCATGTAGTTCAGGTTGGCGAACAGCTTGGTTTTGGGGGTGATTTCCCATTCCTCGCCTGCGCCAGCGATGAAAATACCGGGATTCACGAAACTGGACTGCCCGAGAAATTTGTTCGAGCTGAGATCCGGGATCAAACTGAGCCGCTGTTTCAGCGCGACCGCCGTGCCGCCGAGATTCATGCCCTGCCTTTGCCAATAGCTGAACGCGCCGCCCATGAAGTTCGGATTGTCCACAATGGCGTCCCAGCCAGTCGCGGTGTCATCCGTCGCATCGTCGTCGCCGGAACCGTAAAACAGCATGAATTTGTGCCGCATCCAGTCGGTATCCACGGACAATTCGAGTGCAGCCATCCAGCCGCTGATGTCCACGGAGCGTCCGGCGATGCCGTTCAGATCGTCCTCGCCAAAGACGTGGTAAAGCGAGTGGCTGATGTTGGCCCGACCGATGTGACCCTCGCCATTCCAGCCGAGGTAGTAGGCCTCGATTTCATGCGGCGCGATGGTGCCGATCGGAGACGGACGCACGATGTTTCCGGCACTGTCGTAAACCAGCCGACCGCCGCCTTTGTCATGATTGGCGAGAAAACTGAGCTGAGCGGTGTAGCCCTCGAAGAGAAAATCCTGACAATAAAGGTTCGCAACGAACACGTTCTGATCGCGGTCATCCCACGTATTCAGCTCGGAAAACGACTCTTTCTCGAACAGATCGAACAGCGCGAGATTGTATTGCAGACGGTTTTTTCCGAGGTTGCCAAACAAGCGGTATCCCCAGTTTGAATCAAAAAACACATGCCCTCGGAAGTCCGCGTTGAAAATCTGGGTGCCGGTGCGCAGCGCAGCGAAGTCGTAGTTTTCCGAGAGATCCAGCAAATGCGCCTCGAAGAAAAACTGCTGCAGCGCGAGGTAGTTCTCGAAGCGGTCCGTCGCATCCGTGCGGTGCAAATCCGTGCTGGCGGGGGAAAGCAGTTGATCGAGGAAAATATCGAGGTCGCCGGGGTTCACGAGTCCGGGATTTCCGAGGAAAGAGAAGCTCGGCGGCGGGTTCGTCGATTTCGCCAAACCGCGCGGATCTGGGGAAATGACGGTGGTTTCATAGCCGGAAATGTAGTTGGTGTTAAAAACTGGCTGGATCCGGAACAGCCATTCCACCGGCTTAAACGAAGTTTCTCCGCGGAAAAGATCGAGCGTGAGACTGGTATTGGTGACGACGACTTCTTGATCGCCGCGCCCGTAAAACTCTGACGAATACGGCCGCGCGGTGCTTACGCCGGAGGGGATCGGGATTTCGTGAACTTCGAGGTCAAGCGTGTGTTGAAACGTCAGCGAGGCAAAAATGTCCTGCCCGTAAACCGGGATGTCGCCCTTCAGTTTGCTTTGATAATACGGGTGCCAAAGATACGGAGTCGCTTCTTGGTATGGCGTTTCCGCGATGCGCGGGTCCTCGTAACGATCCCATCTGCCGGGTGGCACGAGGTAGCGGTTTTCTACTGGCGAGGTGTGGTCTGGATACTCGACGTGATCGTGATGACCCGCGTGCCAGTGTTCGTAAATGCGTTCCTCGTAGCGCACTCCTTTGCGCGGCAGCAGCAGCGCACCGGGGATTTCCGCTTCGAAAAGATCCTGCTCGTTCTGAACCAGCTCGATGTCCAGCTCCGTGCGAGTCACCCCGCCGCGCGGCAACGCGAGGTCTGCGGGAATGTCCGGGATGAATTTCGGGAAACTCTGCGGCGGTGGTGACCCCGCATTGCGCTGAAAAAATCGCTCATCGCCAAGACCAAGATCGTCCTTAAAAAATCGCCCGAATCCTGAAGGCTCCTCAGTTTCGACCGAGGGAATCATCGCGCCCGAAGCCACGTCGGCTTGGTCCGCGCCCATTCCCGGATCGGGGTTGAACTGCGCTGGCGGCAGCGGCGCGTCCTCGGTGACATTCGTGACGGAATCGATTTCGAACGTCGGCGGGAGCGGATCGCGGTTCATTTCCACACCCGCATCCGGAGAAAAATTTTCCGGACTCGCGGGCACGGACTCGGCCTGAACTTGCTGCGCAGTCAGGCGGTCGGGACGTTCCTCGCCCGGCTCAAGATCCCAATCCGGCGTCCGCTCGTGCGGCGGGTGGTAGCATGCAGACAGCAGCACGCCCGCGCAATAAACCGCGAAACGCCTGCCTGTCGTAAAAAGTCCACCCGTCATTTACTCCAGATTCCGTAGTTGCGGTGATGCTTCGATGAAATTTGACCGCGGATATCGCGGATGACGGGAATTGAGAAATTCATCAAATGGATCCAAAAAAAGTTTAAAAATCTCCCTTACATCCGCGCCAATCCGCGAAATCCGCGGTCCTATTCCGATCTTCGGGTATGCGCGCATTTCCATGATTGAGAATGGCATCATTCGCCATCCGGGTTGGAGTTCACTAGACCATCGAGTTTCCTAACAAAGTTCTCGGCGATGTCTGAATCAAAGCTCTTCGGCGGCTGCGCGGCTTTGAATAACTCATCCAGCGCGACTTCTGCGAACTCGGCTTCTTCGCCAGAAGCAACTAGCGATTGGTTCAGCCGGTCGAGCGCCAGCGCCACTCGCTCCGCGTAGTGTCCGACTGCCAGCATTCGGTATTCATCGGCCATCGAACTGAAAGCCCCGAGCCCGAACGGTGCTCGGTGGAGCGCCAGCCTGTTGAGCATTGCGCGGGTTTGGGCTGCGGTCATCGGCGCGTCAGAAATGCGTTTCGCGAATGCGTCAGCAGCACTGACGAGATTTTCCTCTAAACTGCTATCCCATCCCGATTCGCAGGCGCTGAGAAGCTCCTTGATCGCCTCGATTTCTGCGTTTCGACGCTCGCTGGGTTCACGGCTTGCCTGCGCCGCCGCCTCGCGCAAGGCGACCGCTTGGCCGACCAACCAGGTTTTGGTGTGCGAAAAATCCGCATCCTCGCGCCAATGTTTCGGTTGCTCAACCAGCAAGCCATCCAGCTCGAAAATCAGCGGTGGATGATTCGCTGCCACGAGTTCGTCGCTCAGGTTCTGATGGCACGCGACGCAATTGTTTGCGCGCTGGTAGGCGCTTCCCAACTGCCGCATCCCCAACTTTTCCAACGCTGCGCGCGGGTAATCCGGGCGGGTGTGCGAGAGAATCCAGTTTTCCGTACCGCCGTGGCAATTCGCGCAGGTGAAATCCTCGACCTCAATTTGACCTTTCGCCGCCGGGACGAGCAGCGCGGGCGGCACATTCCGCATCGGCGCATGGCATACCGTGCAACTCGCCGACTCCGCCGCATTTTCGATGCCCATTTTCCGCGCCATCGCCGCCGACTGACCATTGCTCAAAGTCGCCGCCGAGTGAGCGTGCGGATCGGAGCGCTGCCAAATGTGGTAAGCGCCACGATTCAGCCCCGCGCCACCGTGGCATCCGCTCGTCGCGCAGGAATCGGAACCCAGCACTCGCGACTGGCTCATCGGTTCGCTAGAAACTGACTGCGAGAGGCAGGCAAAAATCATCACCGAAACGAATGTTAACTCTCTCCGCATCTGGTTATGCTTTAAATTTTCAAGCCTTTAGGTGGCAAGCCAATTTGCCGTTAGCTTAAATGGAGAGCACACGCGTCCCGGCCTCTGCCAATGCCAAGCCACTTTTTCTACAACCTCATTTCACAAAATGTGTAAACGCAGTGTGTATCAACCAATCCCTTGCCTCAAATCTCGCACACTCCACAGCGTCCCTTCCGCCGCCGCTGCGTTTCCCCGCATCTTACGCGCTCCGCTCTTTCGCTTGGGTCCAAAACGCTCTCGGCATTGCTCGAAGAAGTTATCGACGAACTCTCGACTCCCTATCACCGCGCCGTCGCTAAAATAGCGAACTTTCAATCGCAGCATCTTGCCCAACACTACGTTTTTCCCAGCCGCGAGTCGTTCGACCTCAGAAATCGCTTGTTGAGATTTGATGCCTTTTTTCACCATTTTCGTTATTCGCTCGCCCTGCTCGTTAATCACTTCCTTGGTTTTCTCCTCACCTTCAGCGAACAACAGCATTCGGTATTCCTTGGAAATTTTCCCCGCCCAATGCCGCGCATCGGCTTCCCAGCCCTTGTCAGCCATAATCGCTCGCACGAGGCCCGCTTTGGCTTTCGCTCCGCTCTGGCCAGTCGCTCCCATCGCCTCGCCATAACTGCTCCAGCGATACTCCGCAGGATCTGTGACCATCCCAGCTCGCACTGGATTCAGATCGATATACGCGGCGATGGTTTTGGAGGCTTGCCCGTCCTCGACGATCACGCTTTTGAACGTCTCTTCCCAAAGATTCCCACGACGCTTCGTCCTCGTGTTGTGCCAGCGAGTGAAACGCTGGAGCAAAGTTTTCATAAACTCGCTCAAATCATGCATGCGGTAGGTGAATCGCTCATGGATGCGTTGCACGTAAGCTTCGCCATCAGTCACCAGCCCGTCCGTCACTTTTTGCCGCGCATCTGCGAGTTCCTTGGCCACCGTCGCCACAAAAGCCTTGGAATACAGGGCAGAAAGGCGTTTGAGCAACTGCTCATCGGAAAGCGGAGCTTTAGATCGCGGCGGCACTTCGAGTAGCAAATGGAAGTGATTGCACATCACGCAGTAAGCCAGCACCCGGCATCCCGAAAAATTTTCCATCATGCGCATGTAAATGCGGAACTGCTCCTTATCGTCCGCCCCAAACGCAAAGCGCTTGTCCACCACCCGAGCGAGTGTGTGATAAATCGCAGGCTTTTCCTCCGAATTCGCCCAAGGGGCAGTCCATCTGGCTTTCATGGGCTTGTTAAAATCTAGATTTAGATTCGAGCACAAGTCTTAAATCTAATTATTTGTGTCTCTTAAAATTTAGAATTTACGCGCGTCGCCCAGAACCTCGCGCTGTCCCGCAACGCCCTGCTGGCCATTATTCCCAATGATGAGAAGCGCAACTTACCCACTCTGATCGCTCACTATCAGCAAAACCCGAAACTTGCCATCGACCTTATCTTCCACGCCCGCCTGTGCGACGACAATTACACTTACCCCCTGACGACAATTAAAATTACCCATTGAAGGGGAGGTTTTTCGGGGTGGGGCGGCATGCTGTTTGACGCCGGTCGGGGTGGCGGGTGCTGCTTCGGGTTGTGGTCACAAGAACCC
>JBGSLX010000205.1:0-18746 GCA_041740475.1 Akkermansiaceae bacterium
CCAGTTGTTGAGGATGAAATTGGGCGCGTTGAGATGGTTCATCGTGGCGAAGTGGATGCACGCGCCGTCGATGGTCGTCTGCATGGCGTTGTGGATGTGGTTGTATTCCACCACGCTGCCGCCCTGGTTGCGGAAGGCGAAAACGCCGTTGCGCGAGAGGTCGTTGAAATAGTTGTGCGAGATGAGGTTGCCCGGCTCCATTGACATGCTGAAGGGGCGCGAGTCGAGGTGGACGCCGCCGCCGTAGTAACGGATTTTTCCACAATGCTCGACGGTGTTGCGGGTGACCTCGTTGAGGATGGGCGCGACCTTTGCCGCCGCCTCGCCGGAAGTGTAAATCTTGGTGTCGTCCATGTAGGAAAGCCGCGCACCGGTCATCAACACACCGCCGCCACCGGAGTGGCGGACCGTGTTGCGGTCGAACTTGTTGCGGCGGCTGTCGAGGTGCAGCCACAGCGCGTAACCGCCGATGTTTTCAAACCGGCAATTCCTAACTGAACAATTGAGGGTGTTTTCAAACAGGATCACCGTGTCGGTGTGCACGCGGGCTTCGATGTGCCCGAGGGTGAAGGTGGTGTGGCGGAACTCGATACCGTCGAAATGCACATGCTGGACATGGGTCCCTGCGTTCACGTCGCCCATGGCATGGACGAGGCGGTTGAGCACGGGAGCGATGATGTTCAACTGGTTCGGATCGACTCCCGGCTCGGGCATGTAGTCGAGGCGGCGGGTCTGCAGATCGAAGAACCACTCGCCCGCTTGGTCGAGTTCCTCACGCACGCCCTCGATCCAGAACCAGTTGCCCGGGATGATCTTGGCATGCCTTTCACTGTCCGCGATGTCGATGCGCCCGGTCTTGGCATCGACCTTGGTGACGGTGTTCCACTGATTGAAAAATCTCCAATCGGGAACGACGTTGAGTTGCGCGTCGCGTGCGCGGCCCCAGCTTTCTTTGATGAGTTTAGGGTCAATCATCGCGTGATCGAGTCCGCCGCCGGTGGCGTAAAGAAACGGATTTTTCTCATCGGCATTCGGAAATCGGGCGCGAGTGGCGCGAGTGGCGCGATTTCCAGCCACGAACAACTGGCGAAAATTCCAGTCATCTGGGCCGATGCCTTGGAGATCCACCTGCCACACGCCGTCCTTGCCTTTTTCCCACTTTTGCGGAATCGCAAGTCCTCCGTCCCAAACGACCTTCGCCCCCGGCGCGACTTTCCAAGTGATGGGTGAATTTCCCGTGCCAGAATCGATCGGGAGGAGTTCTAGCGGAGCGGTGAGCGTGTAAGTGCCCGCCGCGAAAATGACGTCCACCGGCTCAGCGAGTCCGTTAGTAATGACCTGTCGCAGCTTGTCACGCGCGGCATTCGGTGTGGCTAGCGGTCGATCTGCGGTGCCGGGATTGGTGTCATCACCCGTGGGAGAGACATGAATCTCCATCGCTGTGGTAAGCGATAAGGACAGCAACATAATGGTGGCGAAAACCGCGCTTAGGGTTCTAATGACTCGTGGCATGGGCTAGTGGGTTCAGACTGAAGGCTGATCAAAATGTGTTCGACCGATGAAAAGCACAAATCAAAAGCATGGTGCCTCAATATCGCACAATCACGCATTGGCTCTAGCACATTGCATGCTGGACAAACCCCGGCAAGGTGATCAGTGAAAACACTCACATGACAACCCAGACAGCGTCCACTTCACCCGTCCCGAGATCCATTCTCGTTCCGTTCATCCTCGTTACCTGTTTGTTTGCTCTTTGGGGCTTTGCGAATGACATCACCAATCCAATGGTGGCAGCGTTCAAGAACATCCTGCTCATTAGTAATTTCGAGAGCTCGCTAGTCCAGTTCGCATTTTATGGCGGCTACTGCGTGATGGCATTCCCAGCCGCGATCTTCATTCAGAAGTACAGCTATAAAAAAGGACTGTTGATGGGGCTCTTTCTGTATGCGCTGGGCTGCCTACTGTTCATTCCCTCGGGCATGATGATGCAGTTCTGGGCCTTCCTTTTATCGTATTTCATCATGACCTGTGGCTTGTCATTTTTGGAAACCACAGCGAACCCGTACATTCTCGCCCTCGGGCCGGAGGAGACCGCCACGCGGCGGCTCAATTTCGCTCAGGCATTCAATCCGCTAGGCTCCATGACTGGCATGTTCGTCGCTAGCAACTTCATCCTCGCGAATCTAAATAAGGCGACTGAAGCGGAGCGGATGGAGATTCAGAAAAACTCGCCCGAGGCATTTACGGCGATTCAAAAAGCGGACCTTGGTGTGATTACCGGCCCCTACACCATTCTCGGTATCGTGGTGCTGGCGGTGTTGCTAGTCTTCGCGTTCTATAAACTACCAGCCGGGCGCAATGAGACGCATCATGACATCCACTTCGGTGCCACGATGAAGCGCTTGTTCAAAAATCCGCGCTACATCTGGGGTGTCGTGGCTCAGGCGTTTTACGTGGGAGCCCAAATCATGATCTGGACCTTTATCATCCAGTATGCTGGTAACGAGCTCGGAATGGATAAAGCCACTGCCCAGCGTTACAATATCGCGTCGATGGCGATCTTCGTCACCAGTCGCTTCATTTGCACCTTCTTGCTTAAATATGTGAGTCC
Organism: Akkermansiaceae bacterium; assembly: GCA_041740475.1. Taxonomy (GTDB): domain Bacteria; phylum Verrucomicrobiota; class Verrucomicrobiia; order Verrucomicrobiales; family Akkermansiaceae; genus Luteolibacter. Next base: position 2,612 of record JBGSLX010000205.1, read on the forward strand.
TGGCGGATTGTTAGGAGTGCTCGCCATCGGTGGATTCATCTTCACACTCGGCACGATTTTCATACAGGGCATGGTCGGCTTGTACTCTCTAATCGGCATTTCTGCCTGCATGTCTTTGATGTTCCCGACTATTTATGGAATCGCCCTCGAAGGGCTGCGTGGCGATGCCAAGCTGGGTGCGGCCGGCCTGATATTCGCGATTGGTGGTGGCTGCCTGATGACACCTATGCAGGGAGCGATCATGGACATGGATGCGTTCAACATCGGTGGCATGGTTCTATCCAGCACCCGCGCCTCGTTTTTCTTACCGGCGCTTTGTTTCGTGGTCATCGCCATTTACGGCTTGTGGGTTAAAAACTACAAAATGCGCGTCGCGGCGTGAATCATACAGGCGGTTTGAAAACGCCGTTGCGAATCATGGCTCCCGGAGCGAGCCACTCCGCCTAACACGCGGGTCTTGCGCCTCTCAGGACATCAGCCGCTCGTGTGAAGGTCGCCTCGCTGAAGCCGAGTTTGAGTTTTAGAAACGCATCGCGCTCTAGCGGGTTGGCGATTCGCCGACTGGCTAGATAGTCGTTTGTAGATAGAAGCTTAGCAGCCCATGGCAGCAAGCCGGATGGCGGCACTGGCAGATCGCTGCCATGCAAGATGCGATTGGCCACGGGCTCGCTGATCAGCCGCCGCAGAGTGGACGGGCGGAGCCGGAAATTCGGTGAAGCCAGCGCGCTGTTATCGCCGTAGAGATTCGGGTATTTGCCGAGCATTTCCACGAAGAGATCAAAGTAGTCGGGATCGAGCAGCATGGTGCCAGTGCCCGAGTGAGCGGCGATGCATGTCACTCCGATTTCGAGTGGACGCTTCAATACAAGTGGCGATGCGAGTTTCTTGTCCATCACTGGCATGGTGCGTTCGCTGCCAGTGTGAGCAAGCAGTGGCAGCCCGGCTTCCGCCATGCGTTCGAGGAAACGAGTGTGGCGTCTATCGTTCCAGTCGATGCCCTGCACATTGGGAAGGCACTTGAGCGCCGCCGCTCCACCGATCAGACAGATTTCCAGCTCATCAAACGCATCTTTGCGCGATGGATGAATCGACACCGCAGGCAGAAACTCCGGGTGGCGACACGCTAGATTGAGGACGTAGTGATTGGGCACATAAAACGATGATCGCTCGGGAATCGGCGAGCCATCATCTCGGTGGGGCAGCTCGTGTGCTAACAACATCGCGCGATCAATCAGTGACGATGAGCGCACGTAGGCGAGTAGCCTTTCCACATAAATGCGGTCGAACTCCGGCCCGTGGAGGTCGCGTTGCGTGAGACTGACGGTGCGCACTAAAAGAGGTTCGCCCATGCGAGTGAACCCGCATGGGCGATACCAGCATCCTGTGTCGCATGCGCCAGTGCCGACTAGATGGACATGGCAATCAATGCGCATGAAACACGGGATTTGACCGTTTCATCACGAGGACTGTATCAGGCGGATGTATTATGGCTTTTTCGCAAACGCAGCGCACCAGCCTTTGGAGGCGACCAGTTTGTTGCCAAAAGCAGTGCATGGCACGTATTCACCAGCGGGTGTGCCAGGTGGCACGAGCGCACAATTGGCACAGATTTGCTCCGGTTTGTGCTGTGGATACTTGGTGGCATCCACTTTGGTGGAGTCCGGATTGTATCCGAGGGCGATCGCCGTTGGGTCGGTCAATTCCAGTTTGACAGGTGGCGGCGTGGTTTCTGCGAGCAGACGACCACTAAGGGCGACTGGTGCAGTGGCGGAAATGGCGAGTTTGTAGAGGAAATGCCGACGTGAGTTCATGATGTTTTGTGTTGGTAGGATTTTCGATGGTTGAAATGAGCTGACTGGCAGCGTCTGCCGCACTATTTGCGATATCAGCGAAAATTCACGTCTCGATTTCAAAAAACGCTTCAGTGGCAGGATTCGCGGAGCAAAGCAGAGAAAGCGCTCAGCCGTGCGGTTATCTGTAAAACAGACGTTCCACATTGAAGACACAGGGTGTGCATATCTTGTGATCACCAAAAAATATAAAAGCCGTTAAAGATCGGCGGCATCTGACGACTCATGGGTGGCAGCAATCAAACTCTTGTTGCGGCCCTTGGAAGTCACTTGTCATGAAAACACTCACCCTTCTTTCGTTACTGGCGCTGCTCTCGTCCTGCCGACCGGTAGGCATCGCAGATCAGGCTGAACTCAGCCGACCGATCTTTAACTTCTCTGCAACTGGCGCACGTTCGCTGGAATGCAGCCTATCAGGTCAGATCGAAACTGGCCGCTCCACTGGATCCAACGTTTCAACCGGTGGCTGCTCATCTTGCCGATAGATTATGAAAACATTCATTATATTGATATTGGCATGTCCCGCAGTCGTAAAAGCAGAGCAGTTATGGTTTTCTGGGGTACAGGAAATCGAAGCCAGCGGCGAAGTGCTGACTGCGAATGACATCGCAGTGGAGAGCTACCGACTCGCCTATTCCGGTGTCGAAGGGCCTTGGACTTTGGATCTTGGACTCGGCTTGAATCACTATGGCATCGACTACGTGCCAGTGCTATTCGGGGATTCATTGCGGCTCGGCGAGGAAACATGGCAAGGCGACATCGCGGTCACCCGCGAATGGAACAAGGAATGGAGTAATACATTGAGTTTCCGAGGCTATGAGGGATATGCCGATTATCGCTCGGTCTGGATCGCGGAGTTTTATCGCCAGTTTTTTGGTGCTTTTGATCAATACGCGGCACCGAACCCGAGTGGTTATGCCTTTGGAGTTACAACGGTGTGGAACTATTTACCAAGCTCAGGAAAAGCGGAGTTAAACCTAGAATTTGGGAGAGATGAGATTGCTCCGGGATGGAGTTTTAACCCCGAGATCGGAGAACCAGAAGCGGATCTCGATACACTGGACACCGTCAATGGCGGCCTGCGTGTGGATCAGGCGATCAATGGCTGGCTAAAAAGTGAGCTGGCATTCACTGCTAGAGAAACCACCGACCGCGATCCTCGCTATAGCATCCGCAACGCGTGGGCTGCTTCTGCTGGCCCCGTTGCGATTCGTTTGACCGGTGGCTACAGCGAGGAAGCGCCAGCCTTCGATGCAAGCTATGGCAGTGTCCAGATCGAGTGGAATTTCCTGCCGCAATGGTCACTGCATAGCGGATACCGCCTGTATTCTGACAGCGGTGAAATCGAAGCATCCGGTTTCAATGCTCAGGCACCTGAGCTGGATTCTTCCGAGGTCTTTGCCGGCATCCTGTGGGACCGCGGCGACCTCGCGATCAGCGCCAGCATCGGGTTCCTCGATGCGGATTATGCGGAACTTTCGGAGGACAATCAGTTCTTCGGCAATCTCTATCAAGATCGTGAATGGTGGAGCGCTCGCTTCGCGGTTTCCTATCGTTTCTGAAATAATATATTAACTCATCAAAATACCATGAAAGTCATTCTATTCTTATTCTCGGCCAGTTGTGCCGTTCAAGCCGCAGAACTACCTGTGGGTTCCATCTCCGCAAACCAGACCTTTGCCGTTCGCAGCGGCAGCGGATTTATCAATTCGTCGCTCGACGCATATCAGGGAAAAATTCTCGTCATTATGATGCAGACGCCGTGGTGCCCCGGCTGCCTAAGCAATAGCGCGGCCGTCGGCGATGGCATACTCGACCATTTCAACGCGGCTTCCCGAGGTGCTCTGCGTGGCAAAAATGCACACGGCATCGAAATTGACAGCATAATGCTCTCCGTTGAGCCTGCGGCGGGATGGGACGCGAACAACGCGAGTTTCGCATCGACGAATGGCTACGAACAATGGGGGCTCGACGCAAACGCACAGCGACAAAGCCCGAGAGTCATGCTCGGATATTTCCGCGGCGGCTATCCTAACAATATCAACTCCAGCAATCTCTATGACTGGGGCGAAGATCGGCGACGCGTGGTCATCTTGAATTTAGTGAAAGGTTCGGCATCGCATGACTACCGCGAAATCGTGCTCAACCAGAACTATTTCTCTTCGGTCGATGCAGCCGATGCACAGAGCCAAATCAATGCAATCGCTCCAGCTCCGACTTACACATCTTATGCAAACTGGTCGCTTAGCCAGAGCTTCCCCGTTGGAAAGTCTGGCCCGAACGATGATCCAGACCTTGATGGTTGTGTCAATTTGATGGAATTCTTCCACGGCACTCACCCGCTACAGGCAGCATCTCGCTACCCCGGTCCATCGCTAACGCGTGAGGGAAATACCATGAAGATCGTTTACCGCCGTGCGCGAAACATCGGTGGCTTTACTGTGGATCATCGCACGTCAGATGGTGTCAGCGGCTGGCAGAGCATCACGCTGACCACACCATTGGCGATCACTGCTATAGGTGATGTGGACGAAGTTTCAGTAACTCTTCCAGTCACAGCGGATGCCACTCGGTTTTATCAACTCGCGGTCAGTTTGTAATGATTCTGAGATGATATAACTACCGCGCATCAAATTTAGTGGGAAAATCTCCCGTTGAAAAACCCCGATTGGGGTTTTTCAGCATAGCCCGGGGTTGGCCGCGAGGACTACCCCGGGTGACGATGCAAAATGGGGCTCCAACCCTGAAAGGGTTGCGCAAGAGTGTTCATGTCATTTGAAGGAGATACGTGACTAACCGATGTCACCCGCAACAAAGACACAACCCCGATTGGGGTTGAAGACTAGATGAGACCGCGAACCAAGGGTAGGCTTTGCGGCCAACCCTTGGCTAGGTTAAGCAATCCCGTCGGGATGGTTCTGAAAGCGTAAATATCACAAAACTTGGCGCGAGTTGCTATACTACTGCGCACCGGCTTGCTTGAGGCGGGCGATCGCTTCGTCAAGACGGGCGCGGGTTTTCGTGAGTTCCTCATCGAGCGTCGTGATACGCTCATCGCGCTGCTTGAGAGCCGCTTCCCATGCTGTGACTTGCTCGCGCGCGGCGGTGAGCTCTGCCCCGAGTCGTTCTGCGAGCTGCTGCTTTTCTGCAAGCGATGTGTTCGTCGTTTCCAGTGCCGACTGGCTGGCTTCCATCGCTTCCTTGAGCACCTTGATGTCATTCTCAAGTGTGATCCGACGTTTGGTCTCTGTGGCTGTTTCTGTTTGTGATTCGGTCAGCTCTTTGCGGAGCGACGTGACGTCTTGATCGAGTAAGTGTTCCTTGCGCCACTGAATGATCAGCAAGCTAGCGAGCACTAGGCAGCCGATTAGATTGAGCACTGGCAAGACACGCGAGTTCATCAATTTCTAGTCTCGAAGCTGACTTTTTCCACTCCTGCATCACGCACGGCATTGAGCACGCCGAGCACCTGTTTGTGGCGCGATTCTTCGTCGGCAGAGATCAAAACGCGAGATTCAGCGGGGTTGGTCGCCGCTTTGAGGCGAGTGGTGATTTCCGAGTGGGTCACAATTTTTTCATCCCAAGTGGTCACTCCGTTGGCATCGATGGTGATTTGAAACGGCGGTGTTTTCGAATCTGGAATACCTGTCGAGGCCACGGGCAGATTGATCGGCACGCGCTGCAAGTGGGTCATGCTCAAGCTGACCAACATAAAAGCAGCGAGCAGGAAAAACATGATATCAATTAGCGGCACCACCTCGATCCGGGCTTCATCGCCTTCGTCGGAATCTGCGGTGTTGGTGAGTTTGACGGGCATGGAAAAGACAGAAGACGGTGAGACAGAAGAAGCTAGAGAAGAGGAAGAGAGGTAAGGTGGAAATTCTTAGTCTTGTGTCTTGGGTCTTGAAGCGGAGCGGTCTTCCGTCTGCGAAGCGTACGCTTCGATATCATGGCCGTGCGCTTTGGCGGAAATGACGAGTAACTCGGTGTGATTGATCCATCGTTCAAGCGAACCGCGCAGCAACGAAACTCGTTTGCGGAAGAAATTGTAGGGCAGCAAGCAGATGATCGCGATGGCGATGCCTGCGGCGGTGGCGATCAAGGCCTCGGCGATACCGCCGGAAACTTTCGTCGCGGCGAGCTGCTCGTCGCCGACAAATGAGAACGAGCCCATGATGCCGACGACCGTGCCAAACAAGCCTAACAACGGCGCCAGCGTGATGAGCGTGCTGATCACCCACATGCGCGCCTCGGATTTCTCGATTATATGGGTGGCATGAAGCTGCATGGCGGCGAGCATCGAGGTTTTCGCGTGAATCATGCCCTCGGCGAGGTTGAGCAAATACGGATCTGCGGTGTTGCGGGTGAGCTGCCATGCTTGGCCGAATTCGCCGTTTCCTAGCGCCTCACGGGCCTGCATTTGAAGCGTGGGACGAACCATCGACTTGAGACGCAGCCACCAGACGGTGCGGTCGAGTATCACGCAAAGCGCGAGAAAAAAAGTGGCGACAATGGGCCACATGACCCAGCCGCCTTCGACGAAAGTTTCGATAACAATGTTTGCGAGCACGAATGATTAACGGATTTGGAAGACAATGGGGCGACGCACCGTGATGACGCTACCAGGCGGATATTTCCAGCGTCGCACGGTGCGCACCGCTTCGTTGTTGAGCAGCGGCCATGGCGTGGGGGTCTTGGCGTGAGCAGAAATCACGCGACCGTTGGCATCGATAGTGAACTCGACGATCACCGTGCCGCTCTGGCCCTTGCGACGTGACTCTGCCGGGTAATTCGGCGCGGGCATGCGTCCCGCCGCGAGCCGCGCGGTCTCCGACATGGAATTTCCGGAAGCCGTGCCATTTCCAGACTGACCGGAAGAGCCGCCACTTTTTTGGGAGCCGACTTTGCTCGAGCCGCTGCGTGGTGCCGCCGAGCGCGCAGGGCCCGCGCTGCGAGCGGGAGATGCAGCGGGTTTCGCAGCAGCAGGAGGCAGCTCGGGGATTTCGGGCAATGGCGAAAGTTCCGCGAGCGGCTGAATTTCCGGAGGAGCGGGCAATGTTTCGACCGGGCTTAACTCGCTGATGTCGGCGGCGGGAGTCGCAGGAAAATCCGCACCGCCAGCGCCTGCAGGCACCTCGCCAATCTCGAAGTCGGTCACCTGCAGTTGCGGTTCTTCCAGCACCACTAGCTCCGGCAGCGGCTGCTCCCACTGTGGTGAAATGACCGCCACTGCCCCAAGACCCGCGACGCTCAACCATGTGGCGAGCGTGCTGATGTGAAGTAGATGAAAGACAGATTGCATCGCGGATGGGAGGAGAAGAAAGCAGCGGTCAGGCGGTTTGCAAAGCCTCAGAATTCCAAAGAAGCTCCGACATAGTAGTTCCGGCCATTGGCTGGATCGATGCCATCGTTGCGGACGCGGGCAAAATAACTCTCGTCGAATAGGTTGTTGATGCCAGCGACGAGACGCACGTTTTCATGAATTTTATACTCCGCCGAGAGATCCCAAACCATGTAGGCGGGCACCGCAAATTGAGCGGTATTGGTATCGTTGGCGAAGTGGTTATCGAGAAACGTCGCTCCCAGACTCACTTTGATTTTCTCCTCGTGGCTGTAATTGAACCCCGTGCGAATGATGTGATCAGGGGCGTATTGCGGCGTTTTGCCGTCGGCTGGGCCATCCGTGAATTCGGCATCCAGCAAAGTGGTATTCACATACCAATCGAGCGTTCCATACTGGCTGGTGCCCGTGACGAGTCCGAGAAGATCGGTGGCGACGGAGAGATCGATGCCTTTGTGAACCGAGTCGCCCACATTCGCGGTGGTGTTTCCAAGCGTGCCGATCTGGTCCTTGAAGGAGAGCAGAAACAGGCTGGCATCATACGTGAGCCACTCGGTGGCACGGCTGCGGTAGCCGAGTTCGTATTCGATGGCTTCACCTTCTTCTAAATCATTTGGCACGACTTGGCCGCCACCTGTGGGAACTGATTCGGTGAAAATGATCGGTCTGTAGGACTGTGAAACATTGCCGTAAATGGCTGAGTTTTCCTGAGTCGCGTATTCCAGTCCCAAGCCGCCGAGTAGCAAGTTTTCATCTTCATCCCGCACACGGGTAGCTAGAACCGGATTGATGAACTGGGTTTCCACCTCTTGGCTGAAGTTTTCCAATCGCAGGCCCGGGGTGATGGAGAAATCCCCGAATTTGAAGCGGTTTTCCACAAACAGCGGATAGTAAAAAACCTCACGATCCGAGATGCGTGCCAACGCGCCTGACGATGCAGAAGGATTGCTGCCCACCTCGTCGGTGCGGGGCGAATCGACGTGATAGAGCTGAATGCCGGTGGTGAGCGTGTGCTGTTTTTCGCTGCCCCAGTTCATGCGGTAGCGACTGTCCAGTCCGAGTGTTTCAAATTCTTGATTCTCGATGCTATTCGTCGCGCCTCCCGCCAGTGTGCCGAATCCCCCACCCTGCTGGCGCTTGCTGTAGCGCGTGTAGTCGGTCCACCAAGCACTGGTGGTGAAAAAGGAATCTGGCGTCGGCTCCATTTCGTAAGTCACTGAGACAGAATCCCGTTCAAGCTCGAAGCGGTCGAAAAGACGAGTCGCCGCCAAACTCCCTGCGTTGAAATTTGCAATCGATAGCCCGCCCGGTTCGCCGTGCTCTTCATCGTAGGTATCAACGTTGAAAATGAGCCGACTCGCGTTTTCAAACGTGTAGAGCAGCTTGATGGCGGGATTATCGAGCTCGTAGTCGCTGTTGGCCGAGCGGAAGCCATCACTCTGCCGGTGATTGAAATAGAGGTAGTAGCCGAGCTGGTCCACCGTTCCATCTGCCGAAGTGAAGGTTGAATAGAGGTCGTCGCTACCCACCACATGCTGAGTGCGCAGCGAAAACGGCTTATCGGTGCGCGGACGGTGCGTGATGAAATTGAGCGAGCCACCCGGCTGCGGTCCGTTCTGGAGTGCTGCGCCGCCGTGGAGAAATTCGATGCGATCCACCGTGTCGAGCGGCGGTGTGTAATATGCTTCTGGGTAGCCAAATTGATCGGCGTGGATCGGTATTCCATCACGCAGAATTTGTGTGAACTGAGCGCGATGCGGAGCGAGTCCGCGGTAGCCGATGCTGACCAGCGGCGACGATTCTTCGGACAACAGAAGACTGGGCGTCTGAGAAAGCGCCTGACGGTAGTTATTTCCCACATTCCGCGCCTGTGCGTCCAAGTCGATGACCGCCGTCTTCTTTCCGGAAAATATCGAAGCGCCAGCCACTTCGGGCAGCCATCCTTGTTGGTTCGTTTCGTCCGCTTCGGATTCGGCTGTGACCATCATAGGCTCCAAGGTACGAAGGGCGTCCTGTGCGGTGGCCGTCCATGTGAAGATCAGGTGTGAAACGATGGCGGCGGCTACGATTCTTGAAAATGGCTTTGGTTTCATCTTTGGCTGTTGTTGAGACTGAGTCGCAAGAGCGATGCCGCGTAGAAAGAGGAATTCGTCCCGCAGCGTCAACCCGAAATTTTAGAAAATCCTCAAATCGTTCGAAATCACGCCGAATCGGGATGAGTGATGGACCTTTGACGATCACCGGGCTAGATCGCCGTCGCTTATGTCCGCTTTGTTATCCGCCAATGAAATCCGCCTCACTTATGGCTACCAAACGCTGCTCGATGGCGTGACTTTGGCGATCGCCGCTGGGGAAAAAGTCGGCATGGTGGGCCGCAACGGCTGTGGGAAAACCTCGCTTCTGAAAATTCTCAGCGGCCAAAACGCGGCGGATTCCGGAGAAATTGCCGTTCGTCGCTCGTTGCGAGTTGGCTACTTGCCGCAGGAATTCGAGCTGAATACTGAGCTCAGCGTGGGCGAAAACATCGCTGCAGGTGCCGCCGATGTGGTGGAAGCGGTGCGACGCTACGAAGCTGGCGAGGGCACCGATTCTGAATTGGAAGAGCTGCTGCACCTAATCGACCACGCAGACGGCTGGAATCTGGAGTCACGCATCAAGTCCACGGTCACCGCGCTGGGCGCACCGCCGCTGGATGCGCCGACTGCGCCACTTTCCGGCGGTGAGAAACGTCGGGTCGCGCTTTGCCGGGCACTCGCTTGTCAGCCGGATTTACTGCTGCTCGATGAGCCGACCAACCACCTCGACGCCGAGTCGATTTCCTGGCTGGAAGATTATCTGCGCGGTTTTCCCGGCGCGGTGATCTTCGTCACGCACGACCGCTATTTCCTCGATGTCATCGCCACCCGCATCATCGAGATCGACGAAGGCCGCGCGTTTTCTCACCCGGGAAATTACACCGCATTTCTCGAATCGAAGGCCGTGCGCCGACAGATTGCCGAACAAACCGAGCGCCGCCGCCAACGTTTCCTGCGCGAGGAACTGGAGTGGGTGCGTTCTGGGGTGAAGGCGCGCGGCACCAAATCGCGCAATCGGCTCGATAAATTCTACGAAGTCGAAGGCATGGAAGCGCCGCCCGAGGAGCGCGAAATGGACTTGCTGATGCCGCCGCCGCCGCGACTGGGAGACATCGTCGTGGAGTTGGAAAACGCCGGCGTAAATGTCGGCACGGACGCCCACCCGCGCTGGTTGTTCCGCCACCTCACAATGAAAATGGAACCCGGCCAGTGCACCGGAATCGTCGGACGCAATGGCGTCGGCAAGACGACTTTGCTGAAACTTTGCCTCGGCCAAATCTCCGCCACCGAAGGCGCGGCCATCATCGGCAAGCGGGTGAAAGTGAACTACATCGACCAGACGCGCATGCAGCTCGACAGCACCGGCTCGCTGCTCGACGAAATTTCTGACGGCAACGAGAAGCTAATGTTTGGCGATCAATCGCTCGGTGCACGCGCCTATCTACGCCGATTTTTGTTCAACGATCAGCGCATCAACGAACGCGTCGATTTGCTGTCGGGTGGCGAACGCGCGCGGCTGATGCTCGCGAAAGTGCTGAAAAACGGCGGCAACCTGATCGTGCTCGACGAGCCAACCAACGATCTCGACTTGCCCTCGCTGCGCATGCTGGAGGAAGCGATTGCAGGTTTCGAAGGCTCCGTGATTTGCGTTTCGCACGACCGCTATTTCCTCGACCGCATTTGTGATCAAATCATCGCCTTCGAAGACAATGGCGTGGTGGTGCAGACGGGAAATTACTCGTATTACCTCGAAAAACGCCACGCTCGCGAGGCCGCCCAGCGCGCCCGAGCCACCGCAGAAGCGCGGGAAGCGGAGAGCCGCAGGAAAATTTCCGGTGCTGCCAAGCCTCGCAAACTCACACTCAAAGAACGCAACGAGCTAGATGGCATGGACAGCGCGATTCTCGCCGCCGAACAGGAAGTGGAAATGATGGAGCTGCGACTCAACGACCCAGAGTTCCAAGCAAAACACTTCGCCGACATTCCGCGCCTGGTATCAGAACTCGAACAGGCGAAATCAGCCGTGAGTCTTTTGTATAAGCGCTGGGAGGAACTCGAAGCCCTCAGTGCGGCTTCCTGAAGAATGCGGAGAAAGAGAATGCCTCAGTCTTTGGGCAGGAAAAATCCACGCTGTTTTTCGGAAATGGGCATCTTGAGTTTTTCCATCACAGCCAGCATGTCTTCCCACACTTGGCGCTTGGTGGTGAGGTCGGATTCGTTGCGCAGCAAGAAGCTCGGGTGGTAGGTCACGCGTAGTGGCGTGCCCTCAAATGCGTGCCAAGAACCGCGCAGGCTGCCCACTGAAGAGGCGTTTTCCAAGAGCCCCTCCGCTGCGGTGCCGCCGAGTGCGATGATGCATTCAGGTTGGATGATCGCGACTTCCGCACGGATAAACGGCAAGCATGAGGCCATCTCAGCGGCGCTGGGCTTGCGATTGTTGGTCGTTTGCCGGGGCGTGGCGGGGCGAAATTTTACGATGTTTGAAATGTAAACTTCGTCGCGATTGAGCCCCATCGCCTTGAGGATTCCGGTGAGTTTTTGGCCTGCTGGACCGACGAATGGCTCGCGTTGGCGTTCTTCTTCGTAACCCGGCGCTTCGCCGACGAGCATGATCCGCGCGTCTGGATTACCCGTGGCGAAGACCATCGTTTCGCGCAGCGTGCCGAGCGAACGCGCGGGTTGCCATGTTTCCGCTTGTTGACGAAGCGTGGCCAGCCGCTCCGCTTTGGAATCCCCTTGGATGGTCAGCGAGGTTGGGATTTCGGCTGGTGCGGGAAGTGGATCAACGCTTGGCGCGGCGGGCTGGGGACGTTTCCGCCGCAGCAGGCTGCGCAAACTATCGCGTGCGCCTTCGTCGAGCAAAACGTGGGTGACGCCGCGAGCTTCTTCAGCTTGCAGGAAGTCAATGACGGCATCGACGGTGCGTTTCACGAAGTGGATTCTCTTAAAATGCCGTGCTTACTGTTTGCGCATTTCTTCTTCCAGGCGCTCAGCGAGCCATTGTTTCATCATCGACTGATAGTTGAGGAAGCGTGAGCGAGCGATGCGCTTGATCCGCGAGAGCATGCGCGGGTCAAAACGCAGCGTGATGGTGGTGGATTCGCGCGAATCCGCCTCGTGCACTGAGGAGGACATCAAGCGCCCCTCAAGTTCATGCGTTTCCCAAAATCGGGCTTCGGCCGTTTCATCGGCGAACTCGGGAATGTCAGACCAGCGGGTGATGATGTTCATAGAAAGTTGGGGACTGGGAATGGATTTGAAGCACAGAACGGCGTTCAGCGGAATTCGGCATATTTGCGGTCGTAAAATTTCCGCTCAGCCTCTGACATTTCGCGAGCCGCGACGATGCGGACGGTTTTCCCATCGGTGGAAAAGGCGAAAAACAAGTATCGGTCGGAGACGGTGCGTCCCAAGGCGTAAAAGCGGGTCGCGCCGTCATCGCGCTCGCTGTCGGGAAGAAATCGGATGGCAAATGGGTCCTCATACGCTTCTTCCAACTCCCGGGGCTTGATGTTCCAGAGGTCGAATTGAACGTCGATGAGGTCAAGTTCCATGCTGAGAAGTGTGCGGAAGGGCAGTGAAAGTGCAACAACGAGTTTGTGAGTTCAATCAGGGCGCGCGCTGTGTAATGCTGATCGTCACGGCGAATTTGCGGCATATTTCACTCAATCGTGAATCCGACGAGATTTGGTTGATGGTGAACGGCAGGCGGTAGCGCCAATTGCGACCGCCGCTGGTTCCGGGTTCGTTGATGCGCTCATCCAGGCCAAACAGCTCGGTGACCATCAGCGAGGCGTAGCGGGAGTTCGAGGAAAGCAGCGCCTTGGTGAGACGCAGGCGGATGCCCTCGGTAAATGGTGGCCATGGACCGTGTGCAGGAATCGGGATGCCTGCGAACTCGGAAAGGATTCGCAAGGTGCCGCTCGCGCCGTGCGACTGCCAACCCGTCTGATCGGTCGGGTTTTCCAGGTGCTGTCGGATGACGTGCAGGCAGCCTCGCCAGATTCCACTCAGCGGATCGTGATCGTGCGTTGAATACGTGGCGAAAGAATTTTCCGGGAAACAATTTCCGGGTGTCGGATGGCCGTATTCGTTGCAGTCCCAGTGCGGAATGCGGAAGCCGGTGATATCGAGATCGGCCAGGTGCGGGCGCACGTAATCCGGCACCCAGCCGAGATCCTCGGCGATGACTTCCGCGCCATCCGCGGCTTCCACGATCGCCCGCAGCCGCAAGTCCCCGTCTTCACGATTGGCGGCTTTGTTTTCGACCGTGTCGTCCGGGCGCAAGAACCATCGCGGCAAGCGGCCAGCGTTCATCAATGCGGCCTGCTCATGCGACAAACCGAGGAATTCGTGGTTGCGTTCTGGACGCCATGGAAAGGCATATATCCGGTAGAATCCGAGAATGTGATCGATCCGAAACATGCGAAAAATTCGCGTCAAGCGCGTGATCCGCGACCTCCACCAGCGGAAGCCATTGGTTTCCATGTGATCCCAGCGGAAGAGCGGGATTCCCCAGTTCTGTCCCCATTGCTGGAAAAATGGATCGCTCTGGCCCATGCCCTCGGGCGGCGAACCGCCACACCAGTCGAGATGAAATTCATCACGATGGAAAAACACATCGCAGGAATGCCAACTGACGCCGATGGGCACATCACCCATCAGCTTGACGCCGCGCGCGTCCGCATGTTCGCGCAAAGCGAGCCATTGACGGTGGCACAACCACTGAACGAAGGCGTAGTAACCGAGCCGATATTCGACCACCGACTCGTCTTTTCGCCGCAGATTTTCGAGATAAGCCCGGGCTTGTTTGGGCGTGCGGCAAGACTCTGGCCACTGATCCCAAGTCAGAGATTCGCCATGATGCTCCATCAAATAACGAAACAAACAGTAGTCATCCAACCACTCGCGTTCCTGCCGTTTGAAACGCGAGAACTCCTTTTCAAAACTTTCCCCCGCGTGATCAAACTTCGACCATGCCAGCTCAAGCAGCGTGCGTTTCGCCTGGCGCACCGCTGGGTACTCGACCCACTGCGCGTGCAAAGCATTGCCAAGGCTATTGCGGATTCGCGAAATTTCCGGAGCCGTCAGCCATGGGAGGTGAGCCTCATCAATCGTGAGGTAAATCGGATCAAGCGCCGCTGAGGAAATTCCGCTGTAGGGGCTTTCTTCCGCGCCATTTTCGTTGATCGGGAGGAGCTGGATGAAGGCAACCGCATGGTCCGCCGCCCAGTCGATCCATTGCTGGAGGGCCAAGGTATCACCGATGCCGAAATCGCCTTCGCGACGCGGGGTGAAGGCGGGGATGACGATGCCAGCTTGGCGTTTTCCGGGAGAATGCACACGCGGAGTCTCATGATCGGCGGCGATTCCGTAAATAGAGAAATTCTGCGGAGACGCGCTTCGAGATTCGAGCTGGTTACTTCGCTTCGGTCGAACGAGTTTGTCACGCGATTCTTGATGAGTGAAATCACCGCGCCAGTCTCTGTGTTCCGTCTCCGCTTTATCGATATGGCGCGGGCAGTGGCGATTTTGTTTATGTTAGAAGGCCATTTCGTGGAGCTGACATTGGCCCCCGAGTGGCGCGTGAAGGGGCATCTAGTATATGATTTTTGGTATTATATCAGGGGCATCACCGCACCGATGTTCTTCACGGTCACCGGCTTGGTCTTCGCGTTCTTGATGAGTGGCGCGAAGGAGGCCGGATTTTTCGAGGTGCCGAGAATTCAAAAAGGGCTGCAAAGAGCGGCTGAACTGATGTTTTGGGGCTATATGCTGCAAGTGAACTTGCGACAGGTGCCAGACATGTTTCGCGGCGTGTCGGACCCTTGGTTGACGTCGTTTCACGTGCTGCAATGCATATCGATCGGTCTGTTGTGCATGATTGGGATCTTCGGCATCGTGAGGCGAGCGGGAGCTTGGGCACTGGCGGCGAGTTATGTGTTTAGCGGGATGATCTTTTTCATGGTGAGCGTGTGGCTGGCGAATCAGGCGGGGCCGATTCCAGCGGGCGGACCAGCCATTTTGCAAAACGCGATCAAGGGACCGGGCTCGATTTTTCCGGTGTTCCCATCAGTTGGCTTCACGATGTATGGAGCTGCGATTGGCGTGTTGGTGCGTCGCAGCATCGGAGTGAGTGATCAAGGAGTGAGCGCCGCGCCATTTTGGCTGGTGGGCATCGCGTTCAATCTCGGTGGGTGGATCATGGATCGGTTTTTGGGAAATGTGGTCTTGAGCATGACCGGAACCGCCACTGAAGGTCGCATTCTGCCCGACTTCTTTCACGGACGAATTTCAGAAATTCTGATCATCCTCGGGATTCTGGTGTGGATCGAACAGCGCTTCCGTCCGCAGGCGATGTGGTTTTTCGCGATTGGGCGGAACACGTTTCCAATTTATGTGGGGCACGTGATCGTCCTGTATGGCGGCATTTTTGGCATCGGTCTGAGCAATTATCTAACCGGAAAACTCAATCCGTGGCAGGCGGCGCTCGGCGCGATTCTGTTTTGTGGCATGTTTGCTGGGTTTGCTCAATGGATCGGGCCGATTACGCGATGCTGGCGTGGCAGGGTTCCTACACTAGGGAAGACAAAAGATTTCTGACCGCAGATGACGCGGATTTTCACTGACAATGACCTCCCATGGGGGTGGCTTTAGCCATTTTGGGATTCGAGATCTTAAATATGAGGAAAAGAACTTCGATTCGACGCCTCCAATCCGTGATGATCCGGTGCGTCAGGCCAAGCCTGTCATCTCTATTGATCTGAAACGTGATCAACATGTCAAATAAGTGTCCAACATGTAGCCAATCCGGCGTCGAAAGGAGCAATCCCCAAGGCGAAGCCCGGTGCGGCGAACCTGCGAGCCGT
>JBGSLX010000206.1:0-9303 GCA_041740475.1 Akkermansiaceae bacterium
CGGCGACGTGTTTGTAACCACTGGAAATTTCCAATGGATACTCCGGCATCCCAGATGCCTTTGCCGCTGCGCGAACCGTTCCTTGTGCGATGCCGCCTAACTGGACGATCCGTTCGGCGATGAGGTCCACATAGCCCTCGGTATCGGCGTAGACTTTATCAAAGACCCCATGCAGGGAAAAGAAGTGTAGCCCCTTCACATTCCAATGCGCCTGCTTGGCTTGCATCATGAGGTCGATCGAGTCTGCCAGACGCGCTTGAAGCATGGTGGCGACTTCGACACGGGTCTTTTCCGGTAGGCTATTGCGAGTGTGGCTGAAGATGGTTTTCATCGCACCACTGATATCGAGCTGGCTGCGGACTGGCCATGGGGTGATGCCCTACTGACGTGTGATTGGATTTCCACGACTCCCAATCAAGGTGCCGATATCGTGCGCAAGTCTGATAGAAAGCCTATCGGTTCGCAGGTGATGAACTCGGGGTAAAATACACCCACATCTTTGAGATGTTCATCATAAGTCACGAGATGGGAAGCGGCGCCATTGAGCGCAAGCAGCAGAAATGCCACGTCGTCGGCATCCACCGGGTAATGATGGAAGTGGTAAAAACGAATCGGCACTTCTTCTCCATATTGCAGCACATCAGCCACGAATCGCTACACCTTTACAGGATCAATGCCTTTTTCTAGCAGCTTCTCGGCATATTCTGTCACCACATCATCGCTCACCAGCCAGATGAACTCCCCTGCCATCCAGCGTGAGATCATCTCGGCATTTGGGCTGTGTGGATGCTCAGATCGCTTGGCAGCCAGAACGACATTGGTATCCAGAACGGCGCGGAGCATGAGCAAAAATTACAATGATTTGGTGATCTCAATGAAGTTCTGCTCAAAAGCCTGCATCGCCTCTGTGCGGTTTATTTCTTCGGCCTTTCGCTTTTCCACCAATTCCCGGGCACGTTGTACGACCGCCAGAGCCTCAGAACTGTAGCGCTGTTGCCGAAGTTCGTTCATCGCCACTTCCATTCTGATAAAACGTAGCAACCGCTCAGGCAGGCCCGGCACCGCTTGCGCCTTCGCCGATAATTCTGCTGGGAGCTCAAGCAGGTCAGTCAATGTCGTGTTTATATTCATTTCTACGATATGTGATACTTATGAGCGGCCTGCGATCACGGCAAGGTGAAACACTGGGCCTGACAGTTTCAAACCGCCGCCACGTTGCCCGATCCCTGCGATTTCAGCGACGCATTTGCCGCTGTTCTGCGCGCAGGCACTCGATTTGATGCAAAAGATCGAGGATGAGCTTGAGCCCGGCGTCGTTCATCTCACAGGTCGTGCGCAGGTGGTCGATGCGGCGGAGCTGGCGCAGGCACTCGACATCGAAGAATGCGGCATCGCTAGCATCTCTGGAGACGGGACGAATGAATCCTTGTTCTTGATAATGAAGAACCATCTGCGGATGGACGCCCGCCAGCTCGGCTATCACCTCGATGGAGTAACAAGTGTCGGTTTCCGCATCGTAAACGGGAAGGTCACTGGAGGCATGAGTGGGATCGGGATTCATGGCGCAGTGGAGCGTGGGTTGAACTTGGAAACGTCGCGCAGCTTTTCCCATGCCGCGCGTTCTTCATCACTGAGAGCGATGGGCAAAAGCACATTGAGGACGACGAAAAAGTCGCCGCGCTCGCCTGTTTTCCCTTTTGGCAAGCCACGACCGCGCACCCGCATGCTGAGACCGTTTTCCGCGCCGGGTGGGATGCGCAGTTTGATCGAGCCATCGAGCGATGTCGCAGTGACCTCACCGCCAAGCACGGCTTCCCATGGCGCAATGTCGAGATCGTGGAAAATGTCCGACCCGCTGCTGCGAAAGTCCGGGTGAGCGGCGTGCCGCACGCGTAGAAAAAGATCGCCCGCTGCTTCACCACCGTGACCCGGCTCACCCTGGCCCGGCACGCGGATGCGGCGGCCATCAGTTGCGCCCGGCGGGATGCGCATCTCGAAAGTGCGCGTTTCCGACTGCCCGGTTTCGCGATTGAGTATTTTCAGAGAAATCGGTCGCAGCGTGCCGTGCATGGCGTCTTCCAGCGTGATGAGAATATCGCCCTCGATATCGCTGCCACGATGTGCTCGTGCCGAAGTTTTTCGCGAGCGCGTCGCGCCACCTCGCTCGTCAGCGGGAAATCCATAGCGGCTGCCACCGCTGAAATACTGCTCAAAGAAATCGCTGAACCCTGTGCCGCCGAAGTGAAACTCCTGTCCGCCACCAGCGCCCTGCCCTCCCGCACCAGACCACGCACCGTCATCCAAGCTGCCGCCATTCGCACCGAGGTGATCATATTTTGCGCGCTTCTCGGGATCGCTGAGGACTTCGTAGGCCTCGTTGATTTCCTTAAATTTCTCCTCGGCGGTCGTTTTGTCCTTCGCGACATCCGGGTGGTATTTCCGGGCCAGTTTGCGAAAGGCTTTCTTAATCTGATCACCGCTGGCATCGCGAGCGACACCGAGCGTGGCATAGTAGTCTTTGAAGGCGATGGGCATAAACGATGTTTGTTACTAAATGCTGCGCCTTGATGTGCGCATGTTGATCGTCCACAACAAGAACGAGCAGAGACGAGATGACTGCATTGGCCATCCGCTGCGAGAGTAAAAATTGGTTCTGCCGCGGCACTTCCGTGATCGTACTTGGAATGGGAAAAAACCGTGCGTCCCGGCATGAGTTCCGCTAACGAACCCTACACGGAATGACTGAAGAACACCGCAGGCTGGAGCAAATCAAGGATCGCAGCGCCAAGTGGCGGAGCTGGGGGCCGTTTCTTTCCGAGCGCCAATGGGGCACCGTGCGTGAGGATTACTCGGACCATGGCAACTCATGGGCGAACTTCCCCCACGACCACGCGCGCCGCCGTGCTTACCGCTGGGGTGAAGATGGCTTGCAAGGCTGGTGCGACCGCCACGGCCAACTTTGCTTCGCCCCCGCGCTGTGGAATGGCCGCGACCCGATCCTCAAGGAGCGACTTTTCGGCCTCGGCGGCAACGAGGGCAATCACGGCGAAGACGTCAAAGAATGCTATTACTACCTCGATTCCACGCCCACGCATTCCTACACCAAGGCGCTTTATAAATACCCGCAAGGCACCTACCCCTACTCGCAGCTCCGCCACGAAAACGAAAAAAGTGGGCGCGGCGGCCCAGAGATCGAGCTCGCGGACCTCGGGTTGTTTCGCGATGGGCGCTACTTCGATGTCGTGCAAGAGGTCGCCAAGCGCACGCCGGAAGACATCTTGTGGCGGCTCACCGTCACCAATCACGGCCCACTGCCCGCACCGATCCACGTTTTGCCGACCGTCTGGTTCCGCAACACCTGGTCATGGGGGAAAATCCGGGAAAAACTCCCGCGCAAGCCGACAATCAAGCTGCACGAAGAGGACGGCTACCTCGCGCTGCACCACGGCAAACTCGGTAATTATCGGTTTTACTGCGACTCGCCAGACGCGCCCGGAGGAGCGTCTTGGTTGTTCACCGAAAACGAAACGAACACGCAAACCGTCTTCGGCACGCGCGGCGGCCCGAAGCATTCCAAAGACGCCTTCCACCGCCACATCATCCACCGCGAAGCCGGCGCGATCTCGCCGAAAGCCTCCGGCACCAAAGCCGCCGCGCACTTCGTTTTCGTCGTTCCGCCCGGCGGCTCCATCACGATCCGCGCGCGCCTTCATCACCAAGATCAAGACAACGGCATCCACCGCTTCGATTGGTTTCCTGAAACCATCGACGCCCGTGCTCGCGAGGCGGATGACTATTTTCAAACGATCATCCCCGCCGATGTCAGCCCGGCTGAGCGGCTGATCTGCCGCCAAGGCTACGCCGGACTTTTGTGGACCAAGCAGTTCTATCACTACGCCGTGGATGAGTGGCTGGAGGGCGACCCCGGAATGCCCACGCCACCTGCAAATCGTCTCCACGGGCGCAATCATGATTGGCCGAGTTTCCACGCGCGCGACGTGCTCTCGATGCCCGATAAGTGGGAATACCCGTGGTTTGCCGCGTGGGACACCGCCTTTCACATGATCCCCTTCGCCACGGTCGATCCGGAATTTGCAAAGGATCAACTGCTGCTACTGCTGCGCGAGTGGTACATGCATCCGAACGGCCAGCTCCCCGCTTATGAGTGGAATTTCTCCGATGTGAATCCGCCGGTCCACGCCGCCGCTGTCTGGCGCGTTTACAAACTTTCCGGGCCGAAAGGCGCGCGCGACCTGCTGTTTCTCGAACGCGCCTTTCAAAAACTGCTGCTCAACTTCACGTGGTGGGTCAATCGCAAGGACGTCGAGGGACGCCACGTTTTCGGCGGCGGCTTCCTCGGCCTCGACAACATTGGCGTCTTCGACCGCTCCCAGCGGCTTCCCGATGGCACCCGCCTGCACCAAGCGGACGGCACCGCGTGGATGGGATTTTTCTGCCTCTCGATGCTCGGAATGGCGCTCGAACTCGCACTTTCCAAGCCCGCCTACGAAGACATCGCGTCGAAATTTTTCGAACACTTCGTCTCCATCACCCACGCCATCAACTCAGAAAACGGCACCGGCTTGTGGGACGAGCAAGACGGATTTTATTACGACCAGCTCATCGTCGGCAATGGCGAGGCGATCCCGCTGCGCACGCGTTCGCTCGTCGGTCTGCTGCCGCTCTGCGCGGTCACGGTGCTCAAGCAAAAAACCATCGATGCCCTGCCCGGCTTTCGCAAACGCATGGACTGGTTCCTCGCGAATCGCCCGGAAATCCTGCAATACGTCACCGTGCGCCGCGCCGCTGGCGAAAAAAACCCGGGTCGCTGCCTGCTCGCCATCCCCTCCCGCGAGCAACTCGAGCGCACACTCAAGCGCCTGCTCGATCCCGCGGAATTCCTCGCCACCCATGGCATCCGCTCGCTCTCAAAAGCCCACGATGCCGAGCCGTTCGTCTTCCACAACGGCGGCGTCGCCCACGAGGTGCGCTACACCCCGGGCGAGTCGGACTCAGACATGTTCGGCGGAAACTCGAACTGGCGCGGGCCCATTTGGTTTCCGATCAATTTCCTGATCATCGAGGCGCTCGAGCGTTACCACTATTTCTACGGCGATAGCTTCACCATCGAGTATCCCACCGGCTCCGGAAACATGGCGACGCTACGCGAAATCGCTCTCAAGCTGCGCGACCGCTTGGTCTCACTTTTCGAGCCGGATGAAGATGGTCACCGCGTGTGCTTCGGCGAGGCCCGCCGCTACGCAGAGGATGCCGATTGGCGCGATCTGCTACTGTTCCACGAATACTTCCACGCCGAAACTGGCGAAGGACTCGGGGCCTCGCACCAGACCGGCTGGACCTCACTGGTCGTCCGCCTCATCACCGACCGCCACGCCATCCGAGCCCGCTCGCACTCGGTCTAAAGTCATGTCCGCAGACAGCTCGCGCCGTTTCGTCCGCATGCGCCAAGGGAACGCGTCTTGGGTCCTGCTGGCCTCGCGGCGCGCGCCCTTGGTGGTGGGCTGCCTCAAGCCGCTTTTTGAGGAAAACCAGGACGAACTCCGCTGGGAAGATGCACTGGAGAAACTCGCCGAAATGTTCGCCGAACATGCGAACAACGATGAGTTCGACATCGTCGCTGGTGAGCAATTACCCACCGCCAGAGCGGAACTGCGCGATTGGTTGAAACGCGGTTTGGTGGTCGAGCGCGATGGCAGGCTGATCGCTACCGATGCCTTGCAGAAGGTGTTTCATTTCCTCGATAGCCTGGAGGACGAGCACATGACTTCGACCGCATCACGCCTCGCTACGGTGCAGCGTGAAATTGAAAACCTCGAAGCTCGCCTCAATCCAGACCGCACCAAGCGTGTCGAGTATCTCCGCAAACGAATCTCCGCGCTGGAAGCCGAGCTGGCAAAAGTCGAGCAAGGCGAGTTCGAAGTGCTCGGCGGCACACGGGCGCGCGAGGGCATCCGCGAGGTCTATCAGCTCGCGCTGAGCCTGCGCTCGGATTTCCGCAGGGTAGAAGATTCTTACCGCGAGGCAGATCGGCAGCTCCGCCAAAACATCGTCCGCAGTGATCAGAACCGCGGCAGCGTGTTAGACCTGCTGCTCGATGGCCACGATGCTCTGCTGAAAACCCCGGAAGGCGGCGTGTTTGAAAATTTTTATCAACAGCTCGGCGAGGTGCTGGAACTGGAGGAAATGAAGGCCCGCTTGCGTTCCATTCTGGATAATCCTGAAGCTGCAAGCGCTCTCAACCACCGCCAACGGGCGGACCTCCGCTGGTTAGTTCCGGGGCTGGTGCGCGAGTCCGAGCGCGTCATCCAAGCCCGTGCACAAGGCGAGCGCGATGTGCGCGGATTCATCAAAGCTGGCCTGGCCGGAGAACAACACCGCGTCGGAGCCTTGCTCAATGATCTCTTCGAAGCAGCCACGGACATCGATTGGTCTGTCGCCGCGCTGCGCCGCTCCGCCAGTCCTTTACTACCCGTCGCCATTTCCGTGCCGTTGCTGCCGCTGGTCCAGCGTTTGCGTTTCAAAGAACCCGGTGGCGAAAGCCATGCCGATCTCGATCTCAGCGCCTCAAGCGGCCAAATCGCGGACATGAGCGAAGAATTCTGGGACGCACTGGATGGGCTAGATCGCATCGCACTCTATCAAGACACATTGCGAACGCTCGAAAACGCGAACGGCAGTCTCACCCTCGGCGCACTCGCTCAAGCGCTGCCGCCCACCCACGATCTGGAAACGCTCACCTACTGGCTAGGGCTCGGACGCGAAACGGGTGCCGTTTTTAACGACGAGCGAGAGTCGTTCGAAGTCGCGGATGACAACGGCGCTGTCACCTGTTTTGATGTGCCTCTCATCTCGCTTGATGCATCTGCGGTAGCGAATGTCCCACCAGAAACTCTCGGCTGATGACACATGATCTCTGTGAAAACCCCGCGACAGAGCCGCTCGGCACGCCTGCCGATGTGAAGGTGCTCGTTCAAGAACTACTGCGAAATGGCTACATCGAGAGCACAGCTCGCCCCTCCGATTTTCACGCGCTTTTGCGTCTCCGGCGCGCGATGGATGCCATTCTTGAGCCGCTGGATCTTGAGATTGACCTCGATGAAATACGCGGCATCGCAGTTCTCCGCGTGGCTGGCTCCACCGCTGCCACTCCTGATGAAACATGGAATCATCCACTCGTCCGCCGCCAGCGCTTCACCTTGGAGCAGTCACTACTCGTCGCCATTCTGCGGCAGTTTCATGTCATGCAGGAGTTAGAAAATGGCATCGGTGTGCGCGATGTCCGCGTCACTCTGGATGAACTTCTATCCCAGCTCCAAGTTTACCTCACGGACACCGGCAGCGACGCGAAGAACCGCCAACGGCTGCTCACTCTGCTCGATCAGCTTAAACCCCACGGCATCGTTTCCGAGCCAGACACTCGCGGCGAAGTCACCATCCGCCCGCTCATCACCCGCCTCGCCAATCCAGAGACTCTCACCGCGCTGCTGCATCATTTCCGCTCACTCGCCAGCGAGCCAACCCGCACTGATATCACATCGCCCGATGAGTGAGCACTTGGAGCTATTTGCAACGCCGCCGCCGTTAGACCGATTCCCCTTCGGCGACGAATCGTTTCTCCTCACGTCCATCGATCTCTTCAACTGGGGGCCATTTCACGGACGCCATCGCTGCGCCATTGATGCGCACGGCACCGCCATCATCGGGCCGACTGGCAGCGGGAAAACCACGCTGATAGATGCCTTGATGACCCTGCTTGCGCCGTTTCCAAAATACAATCTCGCCTCCACCGGCGGGCATGAAAGCGACCGCGATCTCATTTCCTACATCCGTGGTGTCTCCGGCGTGGAAAATGCGCAGGAGGAAAATAGCCACGTCGCCCGCCCCGGCAAAACACTCACCGGCCTAGCCGCCACCTACTCGCACAACCGCCAAGCCATCACCCTCGGCTGCTTGCTCTGGGTCGATGGCAGCAGCAACGCCGCAGACGACCTCAAGCGCCTTTGGTTCATCGCTCGCGACTTGTTAGAGCCGCTCGATACCTTGCTACTGCTGCACAACGAAGGCGGAAAAGCCGCACTCACTCGGCACGCCCGCGAGACCACTGGGCTGCGCCTTTCTTCTAGCAAAAAAGACTACCTCGCCCACGTGCGCAGTTTTTTCGAAGTCGGGGAAAACGCCTTTTCCCTGCTCAACCGCGCTGCCGGTCTCAAGCAAATCAACAGCATCGACCAAATTTTCCGCGAGCTCGTCCTTGATGACCGCTCCGCCTTTGATCGAGCTGCCGAGGTTGCACGCGAGTTCGATACGCTCCATGGCATTTACGAGGAGCTACAAACAGCCCGTCGCCAACGTGAAGTGCTGTTACCCGTCCGCCAAAGCCAGACGGATTTGGCAAAAACCATCACCAAGCTCGCCGCCCGCCGTCGCTTGAAAGACTTGCTGCCCAACTGGTTCGCACACACTGCCGTTCGCCTGTGGCAGACCAAAGTGGAGTCACTTGACCAAGCGAAAAACGAAATTGCCACTCGCCTCCATGCCGCAGAGCACCTCGCCGCCAGTCACGAACAGCGCGTGCAATCGCTCAATGAGGAATACCTCCGCCACGGCGGTGCGGCCATCCAAGACATCGAGGAACTCATCCGCGCCAAAGAACAACACGCCGCTCAAGTCCGCAGCGATGCCCAACATTATCTAACCGCCACCGCCAACCTCGGTCTCCGCTCAGCAACCGACGAGGACAGCTACGCCCACAATCGCCAACGCCTCCCTGAAATCAAAACCGCCGCCGCTGCCGCCCACGCAGAAGCTCGCCAGCAAGCCGTGGACCTCGCCGCCAAACGCAACCATCTGCGCGATGCCGAACACACACTCAGCGCCGAGATTCAACAAGTTGAGGCGAGACCGAACTCGAACATTCCCGCGCCTTACCAAGCCTTTCGCGAGCTCCTCGCTAGTGAACTCGGCATGACCTGCGACGACCTGCCCTACCTTGCCGAAATGATCGAGGTGAAAGTTTCCGAGCGGCACTGGCAGGGAGCCATTGAACGTGCCATCGGTTCAGAGCGCCTGCGAATTCTCGTCCCTGCCCATCGCATGGAGGACGCCCTCGCTTGGATCAACCGCCGCGATAACCGCCTGCACATCCGCCTTCAAAGTGCCGATCCGTTTCCCGCTGAGGCCCGTTTTTTCGATGATGGCTTCACCCGCAAGCTCGACTACCGCAGCCACCCTCTGCGCGAGCACGTCAAGCTGCTGCTCTCACGCCGTGATCGCCATTGCGTC
>JBGSLX010000207.1:0-12638 GCA_041740475.1 Akkermansiaceae bacterium
ATTGCGGGATTCCACTCTAGGGCTTGCTCCGCTCGCCCTTCCGTTCCATCCCGCAATTCCGCGAAGGACCAACTAAACCATACAACCAACCAGACGAAACGAATCCTCCTTTAGATATTCGCTAACAGTTTGAATCCGCGGAGTGTTTTCCTCACCGATATTCCAATTAAGCGCAAGCTGATGGCCAAAGCGTGCGATCAGCTCGCGGCAATAGAGCTTTCTTTCTGGTCCTAGATCCCCGCTATCGAGAGAAGCTTTGATATTTTGCTTCTTATAGTTCATGTCGCGGAAATTGTCGTCAATCTCCTGCTCTTGTAGCTTGAAATGAAGGTAGAGTCCTTTCGCAGTCGCGTGGTCAAACACGACTCCCCACTGATCCAACTTTGAGCAATCATAGTGAAACTTCTCGTCAGGTGCGATGAATGGCCAGACGTTGTCGCCATCGCCAGTGACGTTGTATGTGAGGAACGAAAACGCGTTAACTCCCTTTTCTGATAGGTAGTTCAAGGCACCGATCAGTCCTTTTCCTTTGCCGTCCTTCCAAGTCGGGTCGCCCGGTTTCCAGTCAGCAATGTGTGGTGCCCATGTCTTAACTTTGCACTTTTGCGGCTTCAACGCCCGAGTCTGATCGAAATCCGAATAACCAAGCATCGTTTCAGGAGAATCAGGCCCAGCCTTCAGGAAATACTTTTTTGAGCCGTTAAACTGTAAGTGATGCTTGCCTACATATTGGAGGCGGCCATTTGCACGGAAGTCTTTGCCGGTTTTATCAGTTTCAACGACTATGAAAGTGCCGCTCATGCCATGGAAAGATTTCACTGGGGTGCCGCCGCCATCGAGTGCGGCATGTTTGCCTTCGGTGAAAGAAATCGTGTAGGTCCATGTTCCTGGTTTATCTGGAGCGAGGTGGGCGCGCCACTTGGTGCCAGCCTCGGCTGATGTTTCGCTGGCATTTCCATCGGCTGCAAAGTAGCCGGGGACTGTAAAGCTCGGCGCGCCGCTTTCGTGGGTAAAGGTAACGTTGAACGCGACATCTGTGAAGGGATTCGGCTCTACATCGGTTTCTATGGCGAAGGGTCCGTCTAGCGTGAGGTTGACCTTGTGCCATTGCATAAGCTCGCCCGAGATTTGCACGGTGCCCTTGCCATCTTCTTGTCGCGGCGTAGCGGCTAGGGTTTCAGCAGGGGCGGGATCCACCTGCCTAGCGGCGGAAAACATCGCGACTTCCTGCTTGGTAGTATCATCTGCCGCAGCAAATTTCACCTTCACGACGCGTGCGCGACTCCATTCCTTGCCGTCAGCGGATGCGATCTGCGAACTGACTTTCAGCACGTCACCATTGGAAATTACGACATCTTTCCATGTGGTAGAAAACTTATCTCCTTCTTCAAACGTTTTCTCACTCAGTGGAGCTGTAAAGTCGCCCAGCTTGGTGTCGTTCACGGCGAGTTGGAATGTGCTTTGCCCATCCGATTCGCCGACGACGTAGAGAGTTACGTCATATTTGCCCGATGGGAATGGAAAGGCAATTTGAGCGTTTGCTTCCTTGGCTTTATCAGGGTGAATCGCGAGCCATTTGCCATTATCGAGATAGTAATCTTTAGCTCCGGTGATGAAGTCCTTGGTGGTCAGCGCCAGGCCGATTCGATTTGCCGCTGCGTCTTTGTCGAGGTTCTGTTGGACCCAGTTCAGCAAAGTGCTGCTACCCTCGCCATAGCCTGCTGGGAGTTCACGGATATCCATGGTTTGAATGGCCGGCGGCGTTCCCCAGTGACCCGGAAAATCTTTGTTTTCCGCCGAGAAAACGGTGCTCGTGGCCAGCAGCAGCGTAGCTGATAGATAGTGGAAGAAAGGAATTTTTTTCATGATGTGGGTTGGCGGGGTTTATGCGGATAGAGGTGACAAGCAACGAGGTTCGCCATCAGGATTTTTCGGTCGCAGCGTCTCGACTGCCTGAGCCAGCGCGCATGTATCGCCCACGTTGCCAGGAAAGATGACATAATCGAGTGCTGGAAATTTCACATCATCACCGAGTCGCCAGACGGGAATGCCGGGCAGCAATTGTCCGATGACCATCGCCCGCTTCACTCCGAGGCCACGCGTGGCGAGGTCGCTGGATGTGATCCCGCCCTTTGCAATTATGTAACGTGGACGAACCGAAAGACGCTGGACAAGCTCCACAAGAGCCTCGGAAACGCTGTTGCCGATTTGTAAGTTGCTCGCGGCATCAGTGCCGGTAATGAGATCGCGGCTAGTATAGACCACGACATCATCATCGGCTTGCAAAGCGTCGTGGATTGCGGAAAGAGCGCTTGTGAGACATTCATTGCGCTTCGATGAATCAAGTAAATCGGGCACGGGTATTTCGATTCGCATGATGTCGGTGGATTCGAGCAAGTGGCTGAGTTGTGTCGTAGTTTTTGATACATAACTGCCGACGATGATCAGTCCGCCTCCGTTGCGATTGGTGTTCAAATCATCACTGCCAAGCAAAGGGCGCTGCTCCAGACCGAGGAGCGCCGCTACGATCTGGGCCGCGCTGCGAATAAGGTAGCGTTTGCCATTTTTCTCGGCTTGGAGGAATCCCATAGCAAAGACTTCCATGTCGTCAGGAGCAGCGGCATTGACGATGCAGATACTGCCTTTTGTTAGTTTCATCAATTGAGCACACACCGCCATTGGCCCTCCAGAGCGGATGGTTTCCAAGGAAACTGAAAGCACTTCGCTAGCCTGCACGTGGCCTTGGGTTTTTTCCTGCACCCATTCGCGCAGGTTGGAGTGATGGTAACCAAACACGGCGTCCTTGGCGAAGGGGGTCTCGGCTGCTGGTGTGAGCGTATCGCCTTCTACGACGTAATGAACGTCGTGGATTGTATAACGACCACCCGCTTCAAAGTAGGGAATGATCAGAGTGGCATCGAAGGGACCGAGTTCATCAGCAAGAGTATCGGTTTCCAAAGGGAAATGACCGCGCAGGGTTGAATCACTTCGACTTATGATGGTGAACTTTCTTCCACCCGATGCGGCATGCAGATTGATGGCGATTTCTCGGTTGAGAGCTTCCGCCTTATCTGCGACTAGACTGCGAGAATTTGTTAGTATATAAAAGCAAGCACCCGGTCGATTGAACTCGGCAGTCAGTGATTCAACATCCCAAGTAGTGAGGACGGGCAAGTCGTGAACGGTTTGTGTGCCGGTGGGATCGTCATCGAGAACGATGAGTTTGTGCGATGGAGAAGCAGTGAGGAGTTCGCGAATGTGTGGTTTTGAATCCTGCGGCCAAATAGGCTGTATGGTCGCAAAGAGGGTAGATTTGGAAATATTGAAGTCGGTCATCTGGATTATGAAGAAGCGTGAATCGACGATTTCAAGATTTGCTATTCCCCTGTTACCTCGACTTGCACTCCTTGCGTAGCGGCTTTGTCGAAGAATAACGCCCGCTTTCCTTGGGTTCCTTCATGTGGATTAGGCGCGGTAGCGACGGGTGCTTCGTTCATCGTCGCTGACACATCATCGACTTTCATGCAGAAGTGGTGAAGGCCCGGGCCGTTCTTTGCGAGCCATTCATGCAGCGGATGATCGGGCGTGAGTGGCTCGACGAGTTGTAACTGCGTGTTTCCCAGATCGAGATGAGTGAGCCGCACGCTGCCACCATTCACGACTTCGCTATATAGCACTTCGAAGCCCATGATGTCGCGCCAGATTTTGAGAGCCTCTTCGGTATTTGGCACGGCGATGGCGAGGTGGTCGAGTCCTTGGTGTTTCATGATGAATATGTAGTTAGTAGGTCACTTCTATGGGTAAGCGTTTGGCAGCGGATTCATACATCTTTTCCTGAACAATCATGGTTTTTAAGTATTCTTCGCCGCTGGTCTCGCACGGTGCGCCAGTGAGCAGGCAGTCGGTAAAATGGCGTTGTGCGATATAGCAGCAGTCGCCCGCAAAGCCGCGTCGTTCGTGAGGATAAGCGTGTTCGGTTTCTTCTCCGCCGAGGGGCTTGATTGTGATACGACCATCCAGATACAAGCGCAGGCTGCCAGCATTCCCTTCGACGAGAAACTCGCCAAATGTATATCTCGCCTCAGAGACAGGGCAGGCAGGTTCATTGAAGCGATTGGCATCCCACTGACCAAGCGCACTGTTATCAAATTCGAAAACTAAGAGTCCGCAATCTTCGCCTTTGATGACTGGATTTAGGCGACGCAGCCAAGCAGTCACGCGTGATATCTCACCGGCGAGGTATCGGAAGGTATCAATGTAATGGACGCCCGTTTCATAAACGAGCAGTCGCGGGTAATCGCGAAAGTAGGGTTGGCGTGGGATATAAGCATTCTCGCCCCAGCCATCGCCCATACGGGTGCGGAAATGCAGTGAGTGCAACTTGTCGCCGATAACTCCAGCAGTGATGAGTCGCTTGATCTCGCGATGCCATGGTTGGAAACGAAAGTTTTCATGCACCATGAAGCGGACGTTCGCTGCTGCGGCATTGGATACGATTTCACGCGCGACTTCAACCGAGGTTCCGAGCGGTTTTTGACAAATCATGTCTATTCCGCGTTTCGCTGCTTCAGCACAAATTTCCTCATGGGATGGAGGCGGCGTGATGATGTCCACAAAGTCAGGTTTTTCCACGTCAAACATATCTCGATAGTCGGCGTAATATTTCTGGATGCCGAATTTCGCGGTGATCTCAGCGCCTTTTTCTTGGTCACGATTGCTAAACGCGACGATCTCAACTTCGGGAATCCGCTGCCAAGCTTCGTATTGGAAATGGCTGAAGTAGCCTGCGCCGATACAGACGCCTCTGAGTTTTTTCTGCGCCATGGTGGTGGATTATTTGGTTTCTGGTGTGGGCCAACTGAGCTTTTCAATGGTGTCCTTTTTGTTTCCACCACCGCGCCCGGCATTTCCTGCCACATAGTATAAATCGTCCTGCACAAAAGCTGCGCCGCCGCTGTGACGCGGCACTTTGAGCGGTGGCAATGTTTCCCATGTGCCAGTGGACGCGACGAGCGCTTCTACCTCGGCGTGTGCATCGCTGGTCATTCCGCTTTCGCCACCGATGAGGATAACGCGGCCATCACGAACGAGTGTGGGAGCACCTGCACGCGGAGTGGGAATCGGCTCAGACAGCGTGCTCCACGTACCTAAGGAAATATCATACACATCCACCTTGGGTACGGTCTTATTGAATACTTGCTCGATCTCAGCATGGCTATGGCGTCCGCCTGCTGCATAGATTTTACCATCGATGATCGCTGCTTGAAAATGATCTCTCGCATGAGGCGCATCGGCGAGGCGCTCCCATTCGCCGGTTTTCAAATCGTAGCGATCCAACCATGGCACAAAGCCATTCCAATGACCGTTGGTGTTTCCGCCGACAAGATAGAGCTTGTCGCCATCCAACACACATCCGCCAGCTCCGCGACGGCGATCTTCTGGAATCTCCGTTCCTTGGGTCCATGTGTCAGCTTCGGGATCATACCACCAGAGATTCGGCACGGGTTGTTCTTTGGGAAAACCACCGGTCAATGCTCCGAAGACGGCTATTTTCTGATCCACCACGACCGCCGCATAATGATGAAGCGCCATCGGTGGTTTGGATTTCTGCGTCCAGCGATTGGTCTTTGGATCATATACTTCTACAGGCGGATTTCCAATGCCGCCTACGAGGTAGAATTTATCATTGAGAGCCACAGCGGAGGTCTCGAGTCTCGCAGTGCAAACATTTTCTGGAGTGACGGTCTGCCATTCGCCGAACTGGGTGGTGACGACTGCGGCGGCGAGGGTGGTGATCGCCGTGACGACGGGAAATAGGCTAAGAAATGAGCGTTTCATGAGTTTTACAGCTAATATGAAATGATTACTCAATTTTGGGTTCACTCGCCCAGCTTAGCTTTTCAATGGTAGATTTCTCGTTGCCACCACCGCGGCCTGCATTACCTGCCACGTAGTAGAGATCATCTCCGATAAAGTCCGCACCACCACTGTGCCGAGGCTCACCCATGGGTGGTAGAGTTTCCCATATTCCAGTCGCAGCGACGAGTGCCTCGACCTCGCCATGAATGCCCTTGCCTACGCCACTTTCACCGCCGATTACAATCACGCGGCCATCGCGCACCACGGTGGGAGTGCCAGCTCGTGGCGTAGGAATCGGCTCGGTAAGCGTGCTCCATGTTCCGGAGGCAATATCATACACATCCACCTCGGGCACCGTCAGATTGAAGATGTTTTTCGTCTCCGCGTGAGTGCGGCGACCACCTGCTGCGTAGATTTTTCCATCGACGATGCCAGCTTGGAAATGATCGCGAGCGTGTGGGGCATCCGGTAAGCGGGTCCACTCGCCGGTTTTTAGGTCGAGGCTGTCCAGCCATGGCACGAAGCCGTTGAAATGGCCATTGGTGTTACCGCCGACGAGGTAGAGTTTATCGCCATGCAATACCGAGCCAGCAGCGCCACGGCGGCGATCTTCTGGGATTTCCGCACCTTTTTCCCAAGCATCTGCGGCGGGGTCATACCACCAGAGATTTGGCACTGGGGTTTCTTTTGGGAAGCCGCCAATTAACGCGCCAAACACCGCGATTTTTTTGCCGACGGCGACGGCGGAGAAGTGATGGAACTGCAAAGGAGGCTTAGTCTCCTTGACTGTCCAGCGATTTGACTTCGGGTCATAGGCTTCCACAGGTCTTTCGCCGCGTCCTCCGATGAGGTAGAGGATTTCATCTACGGCCACGGCTGTGGTTTCATGCCGCGCGGTGCAGTTGTTTTCTGGCGTGATGGTCTGCCAACTAGCCAATTTGGTGGCAGCGATGGCTGCCGTTAGCATGCCGAGTACTCCGACTACGGGAAGTAATGTGGGAAGGGTTCGTTTCATGATTGAGTGATAGTTTTGTTTCGATTTGCGAGGCTCCAGCAGACGACTGCCACTCCGCTGAGAACTGCGGCCGCTTGAAAAAATGCGGTGTTACTCTGGCTTGTGGAAGGCAGATAAAAGAACGCCAATGCGGTGATGGCTGCTCCGAGATTTCCGGCCATGTTCATTGTTCCACTCACGGCACCGGCTTGCTTGCCGCCGATATCAATGCAGAACGACCATGACGGAGAAAGTGTCATATCTGCACCGAAAATGGCGACGCTCAGCCAGAAGACAGCTCCATTCGCTGTTGCTTGGTCTGCGCTCATGAGCATGCCGATGGCTGCGAGAGTGAACCCAATGATGGCAGGCAGTTTCCTCGACCATGAAGCGTGACCTCGGCGATATAGCGCATCGACCAACCAACCCGAGAAGATGTTTCCAACAGCACCCGCCAGCAAGGGAGCCATGGCATAGAATCCAGCATCCACTGAAGTCAGATTGTACTTTGCTTTCACGAATGGATAGAGCCAGGTGAGGCTGAAGAAGAATGTGAAGTTACTGGCGAAATACTGCACCATCATCAGCCAGAGATTTCCTGACTTGAACAAAGCGAGTGTTTTAACGGGCGGCGCAGTCGGCCCAGTATTCGATTGCTGGCGGTTGGCTAATATATGATCAAGTTCATGTTTTGATAGTCCCTTATGATCCGCAGGTTCATCGCGAAACCATCGCCACCAGAGATACGCCCAGACAAATCCTGTGATCATGAGAACCACAAAACTCAGTTTCCAACCAATCAGATGAATCATCCACGCAATCCCGGGCATTGCGAGAGCTGCACCGAATCGCGACCCAGAAAAATTAATGCCTTTGACCAAACCACGCTCCGGAATCGGGATCCATGAATAAACCACCTTCGCCATGCCAGGAAAAGCCCCCGCTTCGCCCGCGCCAAACAAGAAGCGAATCAACAACAAGCTAGTTAGATTCCACGCAAGCGCAGTGAGACCGGTAAAGATTGACCAGACCGTCACCACGGTAGTCAAAACGACGCGAGCGCCGAATCGATCTGCCATCATGCCGCCGGGAGTCTGAAATAAGGCATATCCAAAAGCAAAAGCTGCCAGCACCCAGGCCCAGTGTTCATTGGTCAGGCCGAGTTCTTTAGTCACATCCTCCTTAGCTAGCGAGATGCACGTCCGGTCCACATATAAAAGCAATGACAGCAAGAAAGTGCCGAGAACAAGAATGGTGCGCTTGGGTATCATCATGTAGGGTTTTTACAGTTCGAATTTCAGTTATCAATAATTCTGCACTAACGCAAACGCTCGGCAGGGACAACCATCACCGCCTTCAATTTTTAGTGGAGCAGCGACGAAGAACACTTTTTCACCGATGATTTGATCAAGATTCGTCAGTCCTTCCACGATAGTGATATTCCCTCCAAGCAAGATTTGATGGATACGGGTGAGTTCTTCCATGTGATTTACGTCTGCCACCGAGGCGGGCTCGACGCCAAGGATGTTGACCTTATTTTCGACACACCAATATGCCAGTTCTTCGGATATGCGCGGAAGATTGTCGCGGTAATGAGTCGGGTCATTTACATGCTGTGACCAGCCAGTTCTTAATAGCAGCGAGTCACCGGGATGAAACTTCGCTGTGAGTTCACCGAGATGTTCCACAGTGATGGATGCCTTGTCAGCGATGCCATCAAGATTCACAATCCAAGCTGGCCCCATGCAACGGTCTAACGGAATCGTATCTATTGTGCCTGGTCCGGCGGCAAAATGTGTCTGTGCATCCATGTGCGTTCCCGCATGTGAATAAAGATGAAGTGTGCGTGCGTTCCAGCCGTCGTGCTCGACGGTCTTGGCCTGTTCCCACTCCACACCACGCATGCCGGGGCGCATCGTCATCGTGAGGTCGATGATAATTTGGCAATCTTGAAATTGGGTATAGGTCATATGGGAAAAGATGAGGGAGAAAGATGTATGGTATAGTATTTCCGATTTGAAATGACCGATTATGAGTTTTCAAGATTTCCTCTCTTGCTCAAAGATTCTCTATGATCAGATCCGTTATCCCCGAAGTCGTAAGTTTTCCACCCATGTCGGGAGTGCGGTTTGTGGGATCATCAAACACCCGCTGTACGGCTGCTTCGATCATCCGAGCTCCGCTCAACGTTTGCTCGTCACCCAGCCATTCCAGCATCATCGCAGCGGACAAAATCATGGCCACGGGGTTGGCGATGCCTTTTCCAGCGATGTCTGGTGCGGTGCCATGTGACGGCTGAAAGACCGCACATTTCTCCCCGATGTCGCCCGATGGAGCCATGCCCATGCCGCCGACGAGTCCACCTGCGAGATCGCTCAAGATGTCACCAAACATATTCTCGGTGACGATCACATCATAAGCTTGTGGTTTTCTGAGGAGAAACAGTGCCATTGCGTCCACATAGACACGCTCGGTGGTGACGTCGGGATATTGCTCGGCAATTTCGTCGAAGATGCGGCGGAAAAACACCATGGATGGCAACACGTTTGCTTTATCCACCAGCGTGCAGTGCTTGCGGCGTTTACGCGCGAGTTCAAAGGCGAAATGAATCACTCGTTCGCAGCCGTGGCGTGTGAGTCGCAGCACATCGCGCGCCTCGTCATTTGATGGGCTAGTGCTAAGCCGCGCGGAAAATAGCCCCTCAGTATTTTCTCGAACGATCACGAAATCAATCTCGCCCGCTTGGTAACCCTTCAGCGGCGTGTCATGGCCGTGGTAAAGTTTGATCGGACGCGGCCCAGCATAGAGATCGAGTTTTTCCCGCAAATCAATCTGCGGGGTCATCTCTTTCCCATCTGGCCAGCGCACACTCGGCAAGCCCATGGCCCCGAGCAACACCGCATTTGCCCGAGAACATGCCGTGATCGCTGTCTCCGGTAGCGGATCACCTCCGCGTAAATATTCAGCAGCACCGACCGCATGCTCTTCGAAACCAAACGCCACGTCATGTAGTTTCGTTTCCAATGCACCAAGAACACGCAAGGCCTCACGGGTCACGTCCACGCCGATGCCATCACCGGGTAATACTGCAATATGATAATTTGTCATTATGTCTAGAAAGTGCTTCGGATGCTGCTCTGAGATAGCGTTTATGGAAGCTTCATTTGCTAACAAAAGTCGCATCAACGGACCATGCGGGATTCCGTATTTTTCTTGTGATATTCCAGAGAGAGCTTACCTCCAGTAGCGCATGGCAACCCAAGGAAAAACTTTAGACCGGCCATTGGTGGCGCTGCTGGTGGAGACTTCGAACGCTTTCAGCCGTGAGTTGCTGCATGGCGTGCGCGATTGGATGTACGCAGAGGGCTCGTGGGCGGTTCACCTCTCCGAGCAAGGGCGCGGCAGCCGCCCCCCCAAGTGGTTGGCCAGTTGGCGTGGTGATGGCATCATTGCGAGGATTGAAAATGAAATGATCGCAGCCGCCGTCATCGCCTGCGAGCAACCGACCGTGAACGTGAGCGCTTCTGGCCTTGTCCCAGACTTTCCATCTGTGGTCAGCGACAGCATGGCCATCGCAGTGAAAGCCGCCCGTCACTTGCTGGATCGTGGACTGCGTCACTTCGCCTTTTGCGGCGATGCGCGGTTCAGTTGGTCCGTGCAGCATGGGGAAAACTTCGTCACCGCGCTTCATAATCAAGGTCATACCTGCGAGGTATTCCCATCCGTAGTGGGTGACTCTAACAACTGGAGCCGTGAGCAAAAAAAAATCGCTCGCTGGATCAAGGCGCTGCCGAAACCAGTAGGCGTGATGGCTTGTTACGACATTCGCGGCCAAGAAGTACTGGATGTCTGCCGCTCCAGCGGCCTGCGTGTGCCAGAAGACATCGCCGTGATCGGCCAGCACAATGACGAACTTCTTTGCGAATTGTGCGACCCTCCGCTCAGCAGCGTGATACCGAATGCACGCCGCGTCGGCTATGAGGCCGCCGCCATGCTCGATCAGCTCATGCGCGGGAAAACCGTTGCTCAGAGACGCGTGGAAATTCCACCCATCGGCATCGCCACTCGTCGCTCTACTGACCTGAACGCTGTGGAAGACGAGCACCTACGCCGGGCGATGTGTTTCATTCGTGATCATTCACATCAAGTCATAGGTGTGGACGACATTGCTCGCGCTGCTGGCATTTCACGGTCACTCTTGGAAAAGAAATTTCGCGAAGTCTTTTCCCGTACGCCCTGGGATCAAGTGGTACAGGCGCGCCTTCAGCATGCAGAGCAACTGTTGCTTCAGACGCGCCTGAGCATCGCCGAAATTGCCGAGCGCAGCGGCTTCGGAACCCCAGAGTATTTTAGTACAGCCTTTCGTAAACTGACAGGCACATCACCCAGAGCACTGCGGGAATAGGGAGTCGGCCAATCACCATCCAGACCACCGCACGCGTAAAATCTCTTCTTCCCGCGAGCTGGGAAAGCTCTAGTCCGTCATTCTGAACGCTGGTAGGTATATGTCAGAAACCGGGGAATAAGGGTCAAACGATTGATATCACCGCGATGCAATTCTTTCGATTACGCGCAACCCCCGGTTTACTTTTGGCACATAGAAGCTTGCCACCACAATAATTTAGTCTTCAACAATTCGAATTAATCATTAGGGCTATGGCTATTTTTTTCGCGTAGGAGAGCAAGAAAGTCCTTGATCATTTTTACCGGTCAATCTAGGTGAACCGATCGTGTGATTTCACGATCACACAAAGCACGATAACCCAGATGAGAACATACGAATTCCGAAAACCTACTTCGCCCATGCTTGGTTACGTCCGAAATATAGTATGGATGTAGCGCTATAGAACAGAGGCTTTACTGGTCAGCATAGCATATTTTCAGAAGTTGTTCACAGCTAGGCTAAGCACTGTGGAACGATAAGTATCCAGCAGGTTGCTCATCAGCATTCGTAAAATTCTTTTGTGGAAGAATAATAAACAAACCCAAACAAACAAACCCAATGAAACGTCATCAAACAATACAACCCAGATGGGCCACTCTGAGTGCAGCGCTAGCACTAATAATCGCAGGAAATACGGCAAATGCACAACACACAGAAAATGGCATAGGTGTCTATTATGGCATACCTGATCCGAGTAACCACGGCATCTTGTCCGGCCAGTCGCCATACATTGTTGAAATACGCGCCAAAAATACCACAACATGGCTATCTCCTCATGTCTTCTACCAGCGACTGAACAGCACCTATGCATCTGGTAGCCATGAAGTGAACCAGAGATATTATGAGAACTTATGGAGCTGCTCGCACAGCTATGTGAACTTCGAAATGAGCCAAGCTGCTGAAATCCGGATCACGAAAAGAGTTGGAAATATTGATTCGCAAAAAACCAAAATCCACCCAGCGAACAAAGTCACCGCGATTAGTTTTGGAACCAACTCGATGACCTTTGAAATGCCAGTCGCCTGCAATATTGCAGTCGATATTGACGGGAAAATGGCGGATCGCCCTCACAATGCGCAAGGCAATCCGGCTGGTCTGAATCCAGTGGACACCTTATCGATTCATGGCAATCCACCAATACCAGACAAGCCAACCCTTGGGTCCTCGGATGTATTGGCAGTTGACCCCAACCCAAATCCGAATGTGGTGTCAAAACCACCGGAAAATTTCACTCAAGGAACCATGTATTTTAAACCCGGCATTCATTACATCGGGAATAATTTCAAAATCTATACAGGAAAGAAATACTACATTCCAGGTGACGCAATTGTTTACGGCACA
>JBGSLX010000208.1:0-8394 GCA_041740475.1 Akkermansiaceae bacterium
CGTCATCGGCGCACGCTCTGCCGTTTTTGCGCCGCTGCCAGACCTCGGACTCATCTTGGTGGATGAGGAGCATGAAAATACCTACAAGCAGGACAACGTGCCGCGCTATCATGGCCGCGATGTCGCCGTTCTGCGTGCAGCCTTTGAGGGCTGCGCCGTCGTTCTGGGATCGGCCACTCCATCGCTCGAATCATGGCACAACTCGCAACTCGGAAAATATCAACTCCTGCGCCTTGACCAGCGCGCCGATTCTCAATCGATGCCGCTCCTGCGCGTGGTGGACATGCGGTTAGAGGCGACCAAGCACAAGGGCAGCCCCGCTGTGCTCTCGGACAAACTGCGCGTGGCGCTCGAACTGCGGCTCGAAAAAGGCGAGCAATCGATCTTATTTCTCAATCGCCGAGGATTCGCACGCTCGTTGCAATGCCCGTCATGCGGCCACGTCTGCCAGTGCCCGCATTGCTCGGTATCGCTCACGTATCACCGCACCGACGAGCGCCTTGTTTGTCATGTGTGCGGCTTCCAGAGCATCGTTCCGCGCAAGTGCCCGGAGTGCAAGGACCCGTCGATCATCCTGCAAGGATACGGCACCCAGAAGGTGGAGGAAATCATGGCCAAGGTGCTGCCAGCCGCGAAAATCGCCCGCATCGATGCGGATGCCATGCGCCGCAAGCACGCGCTGCGCGATACGCTGAACGCCTTCAAGTCGCGCAAGATCGATATTCTCATCGGCACCCAAATGATTGCCAAGGGCTTGCATTTTCCGAACGTCACACTGGTCGGAGTGCTCAATGCCGACCTCAGTCTGCACGTGCCGGACTTCCGCGCGGGCGAGCGGACCTTCCAGCTCATCACCCAAGTCGCGGGTCGCGCGGGCCGTGGCGAACTGGAAGGTGAGGTGATCGTGCAAACTTTTACGCCGCATTCTCCATCGATCCAATATGCGAGACGGCACGATTTCGACGGCTTTAGTGAGCAGGAAATGGAGTTCCGGCAGCAGTTTGCATTTCCACCATTCGGCCATTGCGCGGTGCTCACCTCC
Organism: Akkermansiaceae bacterium; assembly: GCA_041740475.1. Classification (GTDB taxonomy): domain Bacteria; phylum Verrucomicrobiota; class Verrucomicrobiia; order Verrucomicrobiales; family Akkermansiaceae; genus Luteolibacter. The sequence goes on from JBGSLX010000208.1 coordinate 1,043, forward strand.
CGCTCGAATCATGAACGCCGCGCGGAGTTCACCTTGCAGACACTCCATCTACGGCTGGCGGAAAATTTGCCAAATGGGATATTGCTCGGCGAAGTGCTGCCATCACCACTGATCAAGGCGCATGGCCAATTCCGTTTTCAAATCACGCTGCGCTCACAAAAAGCCCGACCGCTCACCCGCCATGTGCAAGCGGTGCTCGCACGCACCACCTTACCGGAAGACGTCACCGTGGTTTTCGATATGGACGCACTGAATTTCTCCTAATTCTCAAGCGGCATTTCTTGCACCGTGATGCGTTTGTTTGAGCAAAACCTCGATCCACGTTTTCGGTTTACGAAGTTTGCTGAAAGGCTCACGGTTTCACCACGTCTTTAAACCCTGACTCGTCGCTTATGAATATCCTTAAAAAAACCTACATCTTGCCTTGGTTGGCAGCCCTAGCCGCCATGCCTCTCGCGATCGCCGATGACACCCAGCATGGCGAGCCACCCGTCAAAGCTCCGTTCGTGAAAAAAGAGGACTCGCTCTGCGTGAACGACTGGTGGAACCGCCCGGAGAGCGAGATCGTCAAACTCAAAGTCCCTCGCGAGGATGTGATCTGCTTCGGCATCTACACGGTTTCCAACAAAACCCTCAAGCTCACCGCCCAGCTTTTCCCGCTCTATCCCGCTGAAACACGCGAGGTCCGCCTCGAAATCCAAACCGAAGGCGCCTGGAAAGAAGTGGCTCGCCAAAACGTCAATGACCTCGGCTGGTCCACCTCGTTCCGCGTTGAAAAATGGGATGATTCCAAGGATGCGAAGTATCGCCTGCGCCACGGTGAAAATGCCATGTATGAAGGCCTCGTCCGCGCGAATCCAAATGACAAAGATGAAATCGTCGTCGCCGCGCTCTCATGCAATTCCAACAAAGACCGCGATTTGCGCCAAGAATACGTGCGCAACATCAACCACCAAAATCCCGATCTCGTTTTCTTCGCGGGTGACCAATCCTACGACCACACCGAGCACACGGCCGCTTGGCTCAAGTTTGGCCTCGCATTTCGCGATACCTTCCGCGACCGCCCGTGCATCACCATCCCAGATGATCACGACATCGGCCAAGGCAATCTCTGGGGTGAAAATGGCAAAGTCGCCGAAGCCGTTGAGGGCCACGATGGCGGTTATTTCTATCATGCCGAATATGTGAAAATGGTGGAGCGCCAGCAGTGCAGTCACCTGCCAGACCCATTTGATCCAACGCCCGTCGAGCAAGGCATCGGAGTTTATTATACCAATCTCATCCTCGGCGGCATCGACTTCGCTATTCTGGAAGACCGCAAGTTTAAGACCGGACCACTTGGCAGACACCCGATGAAAGGCCCTCGCCCAGACCACATCCGCGATCCTAAGTATGATCCTAGTGTGGTCGATGTTCCCGGCTTGGTCCTGCTCGGTGCCCGCCAAGAGCAATTTCTCGCCGAGTGGGGCGGCAAAAGAGAAGGTGTCGCGATGAAGGCGGTGCTCTCGCAAACCGGATTTTGTGGTGGCGCTCATCTCCACGGCTCTCGCGAAAACCGCTTGCATGCCGATATGGACTCTAACGGCTGGCCACAGACGGGTCGCAACAAAGCGCTGGAACTGATTCATAAAGCCAACGCCGTTCACATTGCGGGCGACCAACACCTTGCCACACTGATCAAGCACGGCATCAAAGAACACCGCGATGGACCATGGGCCTTTGTCATGCCGGCAATCGTCAACAACTACTATGGTCGCTGGTGGTGGCCAGAAGACGAAAAAGCCGGCGCAAATCCTGTTCCCGACTCTCCTCTGCCATGGACCGGTGACTATGTGGATGGATTCAATAACAAAATCAGCGTTTTCGCTTACGCAAATCCTGACCGTTCCCGCATGCAAATTTTGTCTGAGGACAAAGCTGACAAAAGCGGACTCGGCCCGAAGGAAGGTTGGGCAGACGGCTGGGGCCTCGTGCGTTTCAAAAAACCAACTCACGAAGTGACATTCGAGTGCTGGCCGCGCTTTACCGATGTCACCAAGCCCGGAGCCGAACAGTTTCCTGGCTGGCCGAAAACGATTCAGCTCGATCAGTGAGACCTCTTCACTGAGGAGCATCATGCTTTCAAAATTGAGTCCTTTCTTTCGTTAGTGCGAAAGAATCACTCAATGATGGCATAGTGACATTTGGTGTTTGTTTCTTCGAGCAACGCGCTCGGCAAACACCACCTAAACCCACTCGAACGATGACTAGAAAACCCATTCATCACTGTCATAAATTGCTAACCGTCTCAGCCGTAGCTTTCTGTTTGATTCCGACCTTATACGCTCAGCAGAAGCCACAGGCCATAATCCGCCCCGGCCAAGTCTGGCTCGACACCATGCGCAAGCCGATCAACGCGCATGGTGGATGTGTCATCTTTCACCACGGCATTTATTACTGGTATGGAACGCAGGTTGGATTTGTCGAGGTGGCGACTTCTCAAAGTCCCAGCGGGCCCTTCAACTATCAACACAAGTTTCTCGCCGCAAATTCGCCAGAAGGCACTTACAAGCTGACAGAGGCAGTCAAAGAAGCGACCGAAGCACCTGCCATTGTCAAACACCAAGGTCGCTACTGGATGCTTGGTTCTGGCTCGACCGATTGGAATCCAAATCCCGCATACGCATATTCTTCACAGGAAATTTTCGGCCCATGGCAGTACCATGGGAATCCATGTGAGGGGACGAATCCCGACAACCAACTGGGACCGGAGCACCCTTACGAAAGTCGTTATATCTGGCTCCCGCTCGCCATCACGGATAACAACATGTCGATTCCATAGCGTGATGAGTGGTCGATGGATCACTTCTCAAAGCCTGACTGAGCTAAAGTGAAGCCGCGATAAACCCATCGTTTCGTTAAGAAGCAAACGCCATGAAGTATCGAAATTGGTTAAATCTAAACATCCATCTTCTGTGGTGCCATAACTTGCCAGTGGCCCGCGGATGGGACCCATCTTCGGGTGTTTTGCGTTTCACCGAATATACCAATAGTGGCGCTTGGCTGGTTCGTGAAGGTTGGGCGCAGGTGGAACACGGTGGCGTGTGCCATCGCGCGGAACCCGGTCAGTGGCTGATCGTCAAGCCAGGCAAGCGAGTGCAAAGTTTCTCCGCAGATGCACGTCTCATCTCAATCGCCTTCGATGCACGCTGGCCGGATGGCTCACATCTTTTCGACAAAGGCCTGAGTCTGGTGGTGAACGCCGAAGATGCTCCGGCTTTGGAGAAGTTCGTTCGCCCGATTCTTGAGACCATGAAACACGTCAATCCCGATACTTGGGATGCGCGGGAACAAGTGGTGGACCTCGCCCTTTTCTTGCAAATCGGCCAACTCCTGTGCCAATGGCTTGTCGCACTCAACGAGGTATTGACCCTTCGCGGCATCTCCCACAGCGGTCACACTGGCATCGATGAACGCGTCCGCCTAGCTCTCGATTTGATGCATAGCTTTGACCTAGCAGAGCCATTTGATTTGAGCGGGCTTTCCACCAAAGTCGGTCTCAGTCAGAACCATCTCAATCGTCTTTTCCGCCAAGATCTGCAATCAACGCCCACTCAATACTGGGACCGACTGCGCATCGAGCACGCGCTCCACCGCCTTCTCCAGCCAGGTGCTCGCATCAAAGAAATCGCCATCGAACTCGGCTTCAATCACCTCTCGCATTTTTCCAAGTGGTTCAAAAGACACACCGGGAAGACACCCAGACTGACACGGGATGGTCGCATCGTATAAGCGAATGAGTAAAATCGACTCCTAAGATTTCTGGACGCGAGATATCCTCGCGATCAGGTTCGTCGATAGTGAAACCCATTCATGCCATCAAACTGACGTGTCGCATCAGCTTGTGCCTGCTTCTAGGTAGCATCGGTCAGGCTGCCGCGATCACCACCGAAGATCCGGCTTTCAGCGAGCTTCCCATCGCCGTGAATCAGGTGGGCTTCGAGACCGACCGTGCGAAACGTTTCACGGTCCCAAAATCACCAGACGGCACCCCATTCAGTGTGCGTGCGAAAAATGGCGACGAGCCATTGTTTCGTGGTGAAATTCAGGGAAACATCGGTGATTTCTCCGCGTTTCAGCCAGCAGAAACTTCCGAGCATTTCCTGCTAGAATTGGAGGACAAAGATGCCGCAACAGTCGCCAGCGATCCGTTTTTAATCCGCTCCAATCTCTATCAAGAACAATTCTGGCAAGCGGCCGTGGATTTCCTGATCGACTCGCGCTCGGCCGTTGGCACGCATCCCAGCGCATACGGCGGCTGCCCATGGCGCGATGGCACTTACTATGATGCGATCATCCCATCTTTGGTGATGCTCTATCTAGCAGACCCAGAACGGATCGGTGCCATGCCTAAGCAGATCGACTGGGCGGCAGACAAAAAACGAGTGACTGCGCCCGACTTCAAATTCAACGACAAGGACCCCGGCGGTAAGGGTTTCATGAATGCCGTGCGAGCCTACTATGATCTCGAAGCCCCCGCTGCCAATGCGCCGGATGTGGTAAAATTGATCCATTGGGGAGCCGGCTTTTACCTCGTCAATCCCCTCACCCATGATCCCTCAAAAGACCCCGATAAGTGGAAAGTTCACCCACAAACCGTCGAGCAAGTTTCCTACGTCTTGTGGGCGTGGCCGGTGCTGAAGCAATGGCTGCCTGAATCGTTTTACCTCAGATGCCGCGACTTCTGCTTTGGCAATTGGAAACCGTCACTTGGCATCAATCCATGGTGGGAAACCCAAACGTATCTTAAGCCAGAAGACCTGACCGAGGGCAACCCAATGGGCGGTCTGCTCCACCCCTACAAAGGACGCCACGCACCCGGCCACTCGATTGTGCCGAATCTCATCATGCACGAAGTCGCCAAGCGCGAAGATCGCGATGATGCCGCGAAATACCTCAACGCCGCCGTCATGCAAGCCGAGTGGTGCGTGAAAAACCTCGACTGGAATGACCCGCGCACGACCAAGGGCCACCGGATGAGCGAGCACCGCACGATCCCCAACCTCGTGTGGCTACTGCAAAAATATCCGCAAAATGCTCCGGCGGGCCTGAAGGAAAAAATTTCCACTTGGGTGGATGTCGCTATCAGCCGATCCGAGAACATGTGGGACTATCGCCGCTATGACATGCAGGAGCATTGGTCGATCCCCAAGGTCAACGACGTTGGAAATCTCCTATCATTTCCCGCCATCGCCACCGCCGCAAGTTGGGTGCTGGAAGACGCCAGGAAAAAGGCCCGCCTCGAACAAATTTCCACCGCCGCCATCGATCACGTCTTTGGCCGCAACCCACGCCTCGCGGCTGCTCCTGCCAATCCCCAGATGGGCTTTCTCGATATCGAACGCGGCTGGCCAGAGCATTATAAACCCGACGTCTGTGCCCGCCTCGAACTCTGCCGCGGCTCAATCTCCTCCGCTCCCGGCAGCGAGATGTTTCCCTTCAATCCACAGGGAACATATCGGCACCCAGAAGGCTGGGTAAACTATGCCGCAAGTTGGTGCATCAGTCTCGCTTATCTCCAGTTAGACGAATCGAAAACCACACCCAAACCCTAGAACATGAAAATCAAAGGAATGCGCTGGTGGATCGTGGTGCTGGTTTTCCTCGCCGCCGTCCTCAACTACGTGGATCGCCAGACGCTCTCGGCTCTCGCACCGACGATCCAGGCGGACTTGGGATTGGATGACCGCGACTACGCGAACATTATCAATATTTTCCTCATCGCCTACACCATCGCCTATTTGGTTTCTGGCAAGCTGGTTGACCGCATGGGGACGCGCAATAGCACGCTGCTCTTTGTCGTTTGGTGGTCTCTATCGAACGTGGTCACGGCTTGGGCGCAGGGCATGAAGTCGATGGGTGTGATGCGCTTTTCTCTCGGCCTCGGCGAAGCGGGCATCTGGCCCGCTGCTTCTAAAATCGTATCCGAATGGTTCCCATCACGAGAGCGTGCTCTTGCGATTGGTTTCTACACGATGGGCGCGACGATCGGTGCCACACTCGCTCCCTACATCGTCATTCCACTCGCCGAGTATGATTATGCAAACAATCTGCCGTGGGTGAATTCGCTGTTCGGTCACGGTACGGGCTGGCGCATGGCGTTTCTGATCACCGGGCTTGCAGGATTATTCTGGGTCATTCCGTGGCTCTTGCTTTACACCAAGCCGCAAAAAAGCCGCTTCGTCTCAGCGGAGGAGTTAGAACTCATCGAAGACGGCGGCAAGGACAACGCCGAGGCCAACGAAAAAGCCTGGTCATGGGGACAGGTGCTGAGTTTCAAGCCGCTCTGGCTGCTGCTCTTCGCCCGCCTTCTCACCGATCCGGTATGGTATTTTTATCAGTTCTGGTTCGCCAAATATCTAAACACGGATCGTGCGATACCTCAGTCTGACCTCACCATCACATGGATCGTTTACGCCGCTGCGGGTGTCGGCTCGCTGGCTGGTGGCTGGTTCTCTGGCCTGCTCATCAAACGCGGGACCTCACCGGTGAAAGCTCGCTTACTGGTGATGCTAGGTTGCGCCTGCCTCATGCCAATCTCGCCGCTGATCGCCAGCGTGAGTGGCTTGCCGATGACTATGGTTTTCACCGGTGTAGTCGTGTTTGCCGCGCTTTCATGGCTCATCAACATCAGTGCGCTGATCGTCGATGTTTCACCCAAACATTCACTCGGCACCATCTTCAGCGTCGTCGCAGCGGGGAGCACGGTCGGCGGCATCATCATGAACATGATCGTCGCTGCGATGGTTTCCGGCCCATCCACCAAGGCCGCCGGGTTTCTCGACATCGGCTTCCAGAAACTGATGGGACCCTTACTCGAAATGGTCACCGGCAAGGGCTACAGCCCGTGGTTCCTCGCCATGGCATTCCTTCACCCCGTCGCACTGATTTTCCTCTGGTTGGGCGGCATCAATCGCCCATCAAAAACCACAACTGCAAAACTCTAACTTCACTTCAACATCCATGATCATCGAAAACGCCACCGACCACCGGGAACTGAAATCCATCACGCACCAAGCCGACCTCGTCGTCGTCGGTGGTGGCCTAGCAGGCACCTGCGCCGCCATTTCCGCTGCCCGTGAAGGATTGAAAGTCGTGCTCGTCCAAGACCGCCCTGTGCTCGGCGGCAATGCCTCCAGCGAAGTCCGCCTCTGGGTGCTCGGCGCGACCTCGCACATGGGCAACAACAACCGCTGGTCGCGCGAAGGTGGCATCATCAACGAGATCATGGAGGAAAACCTCTACCGCAACCGCCATGGCAACGCGATGATCTACGACACCATCCTGCTAGAAAAATGCGTCAAGGAACCGAA
>JBGSLX010000209.1:0-3969 GCA_041740475.1 Akkermansiaceae bacterium
GGACCGTCGAGCGCTACCAGATCGACCTCCGCCAAGCGGCGCAAACCAACCACCAACAAATGGAAAACACGGTCCAGCAGCTCTGCGCACGCGATGTCCCCGGCGATACCCACCGGAATCTGCAAGTCGCCAGCACCTACCCAGGTCGTACGTTTAAGCACCTTCTCGTCCCCGTCTGGCTGGTCACCTACACCTACGGCGCAAAATCCTACCAAGTCGTCGTTAACGGCTACACCGGCAAAATGGCGGGCGAGCACCCACTGAGCTGGGTAAAAATCTCCCTCGCCGTGCTCGCCGCCCTGATCGTCATTTTCCTCCTCATCTCCTTGCAGTCCAACGCGTAGCTGACTCATCAAGGGGAGCACATGCGCCCTCGCATGTCGTTTTCGACGCCCTCGTCGAAAATTTCGTCCCATATCCCACGGCGTGCGGCTTGGTCGAGAGCACTCAGTTTCAAACCTTGTGCGTCATCGATCACACAGACGGCTAAAAAGCCGCCGTCGCGGGATATGGCTTCCCGGAGAAAGCCACTCCGGCGGAGTTCAATCCTGCTCGACGCCTAAATCGGGGATGTGGGTGAAGCTGATGCGCATCGGTGCGGCGTCGCGGCTTTCTTGGACGTTGCCGAAATAGACGACTTTTCTGCCGTAGCGGGCGCGCAGTTTATCGATGGCAGCATCCAGCCGCTGGTGCTTTTCGAGGTCGTGAGAGGCCATGGTATCGGCCACGGTTTGAAACAGAGATGGGGTGTGATTTCCATGTTCGCAAAGCTGACTGAGCACCACTCCCACTTGCAGGACTTGGCAGCGGGGTTCGGGGCGATCTCGCCACAGGCGATCCAGCATGCGCATCAGCAGCAAAGTGGAATCGGTTTCTCCCGTGCGTGCCTCGGCGGCCCATGAAGCGCCTCTTAAAAAGGCGAGCTGCATGGTCAGAGAGCCAGCCAGCAAGCCATGGCCGCGCAGGCGTTCGCAGGCTTTGTGAAGGAGCTTGCAAAGGATGGGCCACGCTTTGTCCGGGTGGCGGGATTCCGGCGGTAGAACATGGCTGTGGCCGATGGTTTTGCGCGCGGATTCGAGGTCCGGGATTTCATCGCCGCGCAGCAAATGCCACAGCCGCTCGCCAGTGACGCCACCCCACACTCGGCGCAGCAGTGGCTTGGAAGCGGCGCAGAGCTCGGCCACAGTGTGAATGCCGGAAGCATGCAAACGCGCCTCCATGCTGCGTGCGATGCCATTCAAGTCGCGCAATTTCAACTCGTACAGCACGCCGGGCAACGTGGAGTTTTCCAGAATGAAAAGCCCGTCCGGCTTGCGCATTTTGCTCGCCGTTTTGGCAAGGTAGCGGTTCGGCCCAGCGCCGATGCTGACCTTGATGACCGGAGAAACCTCGCGGGCCACCGTTTCCTTAATCCGGCGGCCAATGTCTTCCACAGTGGCTGGATCGCGCAAATTGTAGGGCAACCAAGCCCACATTTCATCAATGCTGAGGACTTTCTCGACGTGGATGCAGTTTTCCACGGCTTCGATGATCTGGTGGTGGAAACGAATGTATTGCGCTGGCTGGCTCTCGACGATGGCGATGCCCGGGCACATGACGCGCGCCTCGCTGATGCGGGTGCCGGTTTTCACGCCGTAGGCCTTGGCCTCATAACTGGCGGCGATGCAGCAGGAGCTTTCCGCCATCACCGGGGCGACCCCCACGGGTTTGCCGCGCAAGGCCGGGTCCAAATGCTGCTCGACTGACGCGAAATACGAATCGCAATCAACAAACAGAGCGGTAAGCGGCTTAGACACGGCGGAAATTCATGCTTGCGGAGCGGTGACGATTCAAGCGGAAAAATAGTTCTTTTGAACACTATTTTTCTCAGGACTCGCAACATCGCTTGTCATCGGCTCTGGGACGTGCGAATCGTCCGTCCGACATGAGGATTGATCCATTTGTAGCGTTCCTGCTGGCGGTTGCGCCCTGCGCAGCCATTGCGGAAGAAACCGCGCCAAATGAGCCAGCCGTTTCCGCGACCGCGGTGCGAAAAGTGACACCAGAACTCAGAGCGGCAGTCGCCAAGCTGGAAATGCCGGGTGTGAAAATCAATCTGGATGAGTGGAGCGTGGATTTGGACGCGAAAATTTGTCTCGAAGAAGGCTTGCTCGAGCTGATCGCCTGCACGGTGAACAGCAAAGAGCACGAATCGATTGTCACGATTGAGGGCAAGCCGAGCCACGCGCACACCGCGTTATTGCTTTTAGGAGCCAAGCCCGGAAAGCCCGCGCTGATGGAACTGGCGGGGCCCGAAATGACGACTTTCCGGCATTTTCCGCCAAGCGGTGGGCCTGTGGATGTCTTTCTCGTGATCAAAGACGCCGCCGGCAAAGAGATCGAAAAGCCCATCAGCGAGTTCATCATCAAGGCGGATCGAGATGGCCCGGCGGAGAAAGGTGAACCCGGCAAGAAAAAGGAAAATTTCCCGACTCACACGTTTCTTTTCGCGGGTTCGGTGCTGGAGGACAATGACGAAGGGCCACGCCGATACTCATGCGATGTGAGTGGAAACGTAATTTCCATCGCCACTTTCGGCGACGAGCTGCTCTGTCAGCCGGAGATCGCGGACAGCTCGAACGAGTCTTTGATGTGGCAGATCGATGGCGAAAGACTGCCCGATCTGGACACCAAAGTGATCCTGCGCCTCAGACCACAGCTTGCCCAAAGCAAAGGCGTGGAGTGATTTTTTGCCCTGCTTGAAATCCATGCTCCGCTCATCCCCAGACTCTTCTTGCGCGGCCATCATCGTCGCTGCGGGTTCCAGCCGCCGCATGGGCATGGACAAGCTGGCGTGGTCCTTGTCCGGCGTGCCGGTGCTGCGCCGCACGCTGGCGGCATTTCTCCGCGCGGAGAGCATTCACTCGGTGATCGTCGTTTGCCCGGAAGAACGCTGGAAATGGCTGCAGGAGGAAAATTTCACCAAGCCAGTCACGCGAGTGGATGGGGGAGCGGAGCGGCATGATTCGGTGATGAATGGGCTGTCCGCCGTGCCAAATGAGTCGCGCTGGGTGGCGGTGCACGATGGCGCGCGGCCACTGATTTCCCCGGCAGACATTGATGCCTGCGTCGCTGCCGCGCTCACTTACCGTGCGGTGTCGCTTGCCCGGCGAGTCACCGAAACGATGAAACGCTCCGACGAAGCCGGCTACTGCGTGGAATCTGTGAGCCGCGAGAATCTTTGGTGCATGGAGACGCCTCAGGTGTTCGAAACGGCGCTCTTGCGGCAGGCTTACGAGAATGTTCTCGCGCAAGGACTGCGGGTGACCGACGAAGTTTCCGCCGTGCAGCAAATCGGCGTGAAGGTGAAATTCATCGAGTCGGCACACCCGAATTTAAAAATCACCACCCAGGCAGATCTGGCGCTGGCCGAGGCATTACTGACCCAAATTTCATGAACAAGGCATCTTACGACTGGCGGCAATTGCCCAACGGACCGCGTCTGGCGGTGGCCACATTGCCGGATTCTGAGTGCGCCGCGCTCTCGATCCACATTCCGGCTGGTAGCCGTGACGAGTCTGGAGTGCCAGCGGGCTTGGCGCATTTTGTCGAGCACATGGTCTTCAAAGGCACTGCCCGCCGCAGCGCTCGCGAGCTGAGCCTGGAAATCGAAAACGCGGGCGGACAAATCAACGCCTGCACTTCTGAGGATCAGACAGTCTATGAAGGTCGCGGCGAAGCGGAACTGCTGCCGGTGCTCGCAGATGTTCTGTCCGACATGGTCTGGAATGCGACGTTTCCCGAGCCAGAAATCCAGCTCGAACGCGAAGTGATCGGCGAGGAAATCACGATGTATCGCGAGTCTCCGTCGGACCACATCGGCGACTTGATTTCCAAGGCCTTGTGGGGCGAACACCCGCTCGGCCATCCGATTTCGGGTTCATTGGAATCGATCAACGCCATCACACGCGCTCACTTGCTGGACTTTCG